>NZ_RZTA01000038.1:0-54635 GCF_004023115.1 Mesorhizobium sp. M6A.T.Cr.TU.017.01.1.1 | reverse complement strand
CACCACGCCCACGCCGAAAAGCAGCCGGCGATCTCGGCAAGGGCAGCAACGATATAGATGAGATAGGTCATGAAAAAAGGTCTCGCGGCGATGGCGAGACCTTTTTCAGCGTGCGGGCCGGCAATGGCAAGCGGCAATGGCGAGATCGCCGGAAGTCTATTCCGTATCCGCCACCTTGCGGCGGCGCGCGGGCTTGGCGGCAGGGGCTTTTGGGCGATGCCCCATGTCGCGCATGTCCAGCGCCTTCTCGCATTTGGCCATGTAGTCGCGCGTCATCGGCAAGGTATCGTTCTTCTTGGCAATCTGGATCTGGAAGATCACCAGGTCCTGCCAGCGGAAGGCGGCTTCAGAGGCCGCCAGATAGAACTCCCACATGCGGCAGAAGCGCTCGTCGTAAATCGCCTTGGCCTTGTCGCGATTGGCAGCGAAGCGCTGGCCCCAGTGCTTCAGCGTATCGGCATAATGCAGCCGCAGGATTTCGATGTCGGTGACGACGAGGCCCGACTTCTCGATCGCCGGCATCACCTCCGATAGCGCAGGGATGTAGCCGCCCGGGAAGATATACTTGCGGATGAAGGCGCTGGTTGCCCACGGCACACCGGAGCGGCCGATCGTGTGCAGCAGCATGACGCCGTCCGGCTTCAATAGCGTCGCCGATTTGTCGAAGAAGGTGCGGTAGTGGTTGACGCCGACATGCTCGAACATGCCGACCGATACGATGCGGTCGAAGCGCTCGTTGAGTTCGCGATAATCCCTCAATTCGAAATGCACGCGGTTTTCCAGACCTTGCGCATGGGCCCGGTCGGTGGCGACGCCATGCTGTTCGGTCGATAACGTCACACCTTGCACGTCCACGTCGAAGGACTTGGCGAGATAGAGACCGAGCCCGCCCCAGCCGGAACCGATGTCGAGCACGGTTTGGCCGGCCTTCAGCCTGAGCTTGGCGGCAATGTGGCGCTTCTTGGCAGCCTGCGCCTCATCGAGCGTCATATCCGGCTGCTCGAAATAGGCGCAGGAATACTGCATGTCCTCGTCGAGGAAGAGCCTGTACAGGTCGCCCGACAGATCGTAGTGGCGCTGCACGTTGCGGCGCGCGCGCGCCGCCGTGTTGATCTGCTGCAGGCGGCGGAAGGCGTGGCGCAGGCCCTCGATCGCTTTCGACCAGGTGGCATCGATGCCGCCGCTACCCATGTTCTGGAAGGCGATGCGCATGACCCCCAGCACGCCGCCCTCGAGTATGTCGAGTTCGCCGTCCATATAGGCTTCCGGCACCGCCAGCATCGGATCGAAGGTAATGGCGCGCTCGGCATGCGCGGTCTTGATGTGCATGTGCACCGGCTCGCCGCTGCCGTCGCCGAACATCACCGACAAGCCCTTGGGTCCGGTGACTTTGAGATTGCCGGTGCGCACCAGGCGGTCGAGAACGCGTTTCAGCAGAATATTCATGACCAAATGTCCCCTCTCGGTCAGACAGCCTGTCCTACTCTGCATCAACATATAGGGTTTCGAAAAGTTCCTGTTGGCACAAAAATGCCCGGGCGAGGCGCCCGGGCATTGGTCCAGAAATAACTGGAAGCCGACGAAATTGTTTAGAGCGCCGCGCTGACGCCCTGTGACGTGCAATCAGCCGTTGTCTTCACCGCCTTCGAACTCGGCATTGGGGTCGAAGAAGTTGTCAGGGCGCGCATTGTCATTGATGTCTTCGCCATAGATGGCTTCGGCGGTGGTCAGCATCTCGCCCTTGGCCTGGCGCTCGGCTTCGTCGGCCGTGCGGGCGATGTTGAGCGTGATGGTGACCTCGACTTCCGGATGCAGCGCGATCGCCACGTTGGTAAGACCGATGGTCTTGATCGGCTGGTTGAGCAGGATCTGGTTGCGGTTGACCGAAAAGCCTTCCGCCGTCAGCAACTCGGCGATGTCGCGGGTCGACACCGAGCCGTAGAGCTGGCCGGTTTCGCCGGCCGAACGCACGGCGATGAAGCTCTTGCCGTCGAGCTTTTCCGAAACCTGCGTGGCCTCGGACTTGCGCTCGAGGTTACGGGCTTCGAGCTGGGCGCGCTGGCCTTCGAACTTCTTTTTGTTGGCTTCGTTGGCGCGCAGCGCCTTGCCCTGCGGCAGCAGGAAGTTACGGGCGAATCCGTCCTTGACCTTGACGGTGTCGCCCATCTGGCCGAGGCGGGAAACGCGCTCGAGAAGAATGACATCCATGGTTTTGTTCCTTCGTTTGGGCGCCAAAATCACTGGCATCGACGCCGAATTGTCTGGAACAGGTCAGGAAGCAGAGGGCGTCGCCGCCAATGTCGCTGTCCTGCCTGTCGCGGCAGTTAGAGGTCTTCACCTCAACCCGGGGTTTGATGGTAGACCCCGCGGCGCCCGTCGCCGTGGGAAAAAGCGGGCGGCGAACCGCCCGCTGAAAGAGTGTTAGCGAACCACGTAGGGCAGCAGGCCAAGGAAGCGGGCGCGCTTGATCGCCTTGGCGAGTTCGCGCTGCTTCTTCTGGCTGACGGCGGTGATGCGCGACGGCACGATCTTGCCGCGCTCGGAAATGTAGCGCTGCAGAAGACGTACGTCCTTGTAGTCGATCTTGGGCGCGTTGGCGCCGGAGAACGGGCAGGTCTTGCGGCGGCGGTGGAACGGGCGCCGGGTCGGGATCTGGTTGATGTCGACCATTATTCTGCACCCCCTTCAACACCTTCGCGCGGACGGCGCGGACCACGGTCTGCACCGGCGTCGCCACCGAAGCTGCGCGGCGGACGATCGCCACGGTCGCCGCGATCGCGGTCGCCGAACGAGCGCGGGCCGCGGTCACGGTCGCCGAAGCCACCGCGTTCCGAGCGCTCTTCGCGCTTCTGCATCATCGCCGACGGGCCTTCCTCATGCGCATCGACCTTGATGGTGAGGAAACGCAGCACATCTTCGGACAGGCCCATCTGGCGCTCCATCTCGTTGAGCGCGGCCGGCGGGCAGGTGATGTCCATCAGCGTATAGTATGCCTTCCGGTTCTTGTTGACCCGGTAGGTGAGGGACTTCAGTCCCCAGTTCTCGACCCGGCCGACGGACCCGCCATTAGCTGAGATGACGCCCTTGTACTGTTCGACAAGCGCATCGACCTGCTGCTGCGAGAGGTCCTGCCGGGCAAGAAACACATGTTCGTAAAGAGCCATATTGTTCTTTTGCCTTTCTTCGTTTCTCTCCCGGTTCCCGGCGGCAAAAGCCTCTGCAACTTCTCTGACCCGCCGATCCCTAAAGGAGGCGGGGAAGAAAGGAGCATGACGAGACGGTCGAGAGCGGAGACACGGGAGGCGGAAGCGCTTCTGGCCCCACACGAAGGTTTCGAAAAACCTCCGGCCCTCCGTTCAGCCCCCAGCAAGGACCGGCAGATTGCGGGCGTCTATACAGGAATCCGGCTGGATGGCAAGGGCGAGCCGAAAATCCGCCGCTGCAAGGACGACATGTCGCGCGGCAGCTTTAGCTTGTATGCGGGACCAGCTTCTTCACCGTTTCCGGGAAGAAATCGGGCGCTGCGTGGCGCTTGCCGAACATCATGTCGTATTGCAGCAGGCGGAAATCGCGAATGGCCGGGTCGATTTTCTTCTTGCGCGCCCAGTCCGGCGTGGCTTCGCCCGCCGGCGTCAACAGCAGATTGCGGTCGACGACACGGTAATGCTCGCGCATCTGGCCGAGGAAGCCGGTGTAATAGGGGTGGCTGATCCCGGCCGTGGTCAGGATATGGTAGGGCAGGAAGGCGGGGCTTACCGCGCCCATTTCCGCGGCCGGTCCGGTGCGGTTCGACCATACGATCAGCGGCGTCTGGTGATGCCGCAGCATCTGGTCAGGCGACTCCTTGCGCGGCGCGACATTGTCCTTGAGGAAGCCGGTTTCGACATAGACCGGACCGAGCGGCGGCAGATGGTCGCCGAAGAAGGCGATGACCGTCGGCCGCTGGCGGTTCTTCGCCCATTCGACAAGGCGCTCGAGGCCCTTGTCGGCGTCGGATGCTCCCTCTGTGAAGCTCAGCAGCGAATCCTTCGCCCATTGGCTGGTCGGCGCCTGCACCTTGTGGGTCGGATTGTAGTAGCGATTCGGCTCATAGGGACCGTGGTTCTGCAGGCTGACGGCGAAGAAGAAGAACGGATCGTCGGTGGCGTCGGCCTCGCGGATGATCTCGTCGGTCATCGCCGCGTCCGAGGCCAGCGGCCCGCGCTTTTCGAGATATGGCAGGTTTTCCTCCGACTTGAAGTCGTCGAAACCGAAATCCGCATAGACCGGCGTGCGGTTCCAGAACCAGCTCGTGCCCGGATGGATGGCGCGCGTCTCATAGCCTTGGCTCTTCAGGAACGTGGCCATCGACGGCACCGGCGCGCGGACATATTGCTGGTAAGGGATGCTGCCGGCCGGCAGGAAGGCATTGGAAAAGCCGGTCAGCGCCTCGAACTCGACATTGGCGGTCATGCCGCCGAATTCGGGCGAGAACATCGAGCCCGAGCGCAGCGTCCGCACATTGGGAATCGGATCGGGCGTGATGGTGACGCCGGGCAACTCGGTCGGATCCCAGAAGGATTCGCTCATGACGATGATGACGTCGGGCTTCTCGGCCGGTACGGAGACCGTCACGTCAGGCCTGTCGATTGCCGCGATCGACTTGTCGGAATAGCCCGCAGGCGCCGAGACGTGGGCCATCGGCACGTTGAGCGCGAAGGCGAGCGCGAAGCCGTTGGAGGCGTAGTTTTCCTTCTGGTCCCACATGATCGGGATGATCTGCAACCGGTCACGCGTCCACGAGAAGGTCGCGTAATCCATGATTGAGACGAAGAAGGCGAGCAGCGGCACTGTCAATGTCAGCCGGGCAAGGCGGCCCTTACGGCTGAGCGCCGGTACCCGGCGGCGCCATAGTCGCCAGCCATAGACGAGCAGCGATAGGCCGCCAACGATGCCGACCGCCATAGCGATGGCGGTCCCCGGGCGTTCGCGCACCAGAAGCGGCATCAGCGCCACGATCTGGCGTGAATACAAGAAATCGGTCGGATAGAGCGGATCGCCGAGATAGAGCGATTTCTGATGGCCGACAAAGGCCAGCGCCAGCGTCAGCGGCGCGACGATCATCAGGCTCTGGTGGCTGCGGCCGAGCACGGCATCGAGACCGATGAGGATCAACGCGAAAATGATGATGGTGGTCCAGCCCGGCTTGAACGGCTGCAGGAAGAAGGCGACGGTGCCGGCAAAGTCGCCGCGCACGATCAGTTCGACCGCAAACACCAGAATGGCGGCAGCGAGCAGGCTGACGAGGCCATAGCGGATAACGGGCCATTTCCGGCCCGGCAGATAGCCGGTGGCCGGATCGCCTTCCAGAAACTGTGGCGCGGCCTTGCCGGCGCCTTTCCTAGTCCTTGCCAACTTACAATTCCCCCGACCATACACAAAAGCGTCATTGAGCTGTCATCGATATGTCACAAAAAGCTAGCGCCTGTGGCTGAAATAAGAAGAGCCAGCAAACGAATCGTGAGCGATTTTCATCATGAGTGATCGACAAAAAGCCTTTTGGAACAGGCACTCGGCCAGCGATGCCGAGCCGGAGCGGCCTGAGTTGGGCTGATGGCGGACTTGACTTGCCCGCCTGCCTTGCGTCACAGGCAGGAAAAATCAGCCGCTTAGGAGCCACAGATGGCCGTCGCATTCACCTTTCCGGGACAGGGCAGCCAGGCTGTCGGCATGGGCAAGGACCTCGCCGACGCCTTTCCGGAATCGCGGAAGATCTTCGAAGAGGTCGACGACGCGCTCGGCGAAAACCTGTCGAAGCTGATCTGGGAAGGGCCGGAAGAGACGCTGACGCTGACCGCCAATGCCCAGCCGGCGCTGATGGCTGTGTCGCTTGCCGCAATCCGGGCTATGGAATCGCGCGGCTTCTCGCTGAAGGACAAGGTCGCCTATGTCGCCGGCCATTCGCTCGGCGAGTATTCGGCACTTGCTGCCGCCGGTTTCGTCTCGATCGCCGATGCCGCCCGGCTCTTGCGTATCCGCGGCAATGCCATGCAAGCGGCAGTGCCGGCCGGCGAGGGCGCCATGGCGGCGATCATCGGGCTGGAACAGGCCGATGTCGAAGCCGCCTGCGCTGAAGCGGCCAAAGATTCAGTTTGCCAGATCGCCAACGACAATGGCGGTGGCCAGTTGGTGATCTCCGGCGCCAGGGCGGCGGTTGAACTGGCGGCGAAGCTGTGCACGGAAAAGGGCGCCAAGCGGGCGCTGATGCTGCAAGTTTCTGCGCCTTTCCATTCGGCACTGATGACACCGGCGGCCGAGATCATGCGCGAGGCGCTGGCCGGGGTGACGAAGAACGCGCCGTTCGTGCCTGTAGTCTCCAACGTGTCGGTCACCCCGTCCAGCGATCCCGACGCCATCGCCCGCCGCCTGGTCGAACAGGTGACCGGCCGCGTGCGCTGGCGCGAGACGGTGGAGTGGTTCGGCGCGAATGGCGTTGCGACGCTTTACGAGGTGGGCGCAGGCAAGGTGCTGTCGGGACTGGCTCGGCGCATCAACCGCGATATCGCCACAGGCGCTGTCGGCACGGCGGCGGATGTCGAGGCGGCATTGGCGGCGCTCGCATAACCGGCCACGATTTGACCCCACCCGTGTGAAGGGTGTTCTCTTAGATCAGGAGACAAGACATGTTCGAATTGACTGGCCGCAAGGCGCTCGTCACAGGCGCATCAGGAGGGATAGGCGAGGCGATCGCCCGGGTGCTGCATGCGCAGGGCGCCATCGTTGGCCTGCACGGCACCCGCGTCGAAAAGCTGGAGACGCTGGCCGCCGAGCTCGGCGACCGGGTCAAGCTGTTCCCGGCCAACCTTTCCAACCGCGACGAGGTCAAGGCGCTCGGCCAGAAGGCCGAGGCCGATCTCGAAGGTGTCGACATTCTCGTCAACAACGCCGGCATCACCAAGGACGGGCTGTTCGTGCGCATGGCGGACGCCGACTGGGATAGCGTGATCGAGGTCAATCTGACCGCCGTGTTCCGGCTGACCCGCGAGCTCACCCATCCGATGATGCGGCGCCGGCACGGCCGCATCATCAACATCACCTCGGTGGTCGGCGTCACCGGCAATCCCGGCCAAACCAATTACTGCGCTTCCAAGGCCGGCATGATCGGCTTTTCCAAGTCGCTGGCGCAGGAGATCGCCACCCGCAACATCACCGTCAACTGCGTCGCCCCGGGCTTCATCGAATCGGCGATGACCGACAAGCTCAACGACAAGCAGAAAGAGGCGATCATGGCGGCGATCCCGACACGGCGCATGGGCACCAGCGCCGAAGTCGCTTCCGCCGTCGCCTACCTCGCCTCCAACGAAGCTGCCTATGTCACCGGCCAGACCATCCACGTGAATGGCGGCATGGCGATGATTTGATAAAAGTCAGTTGCATTCACATTTGGCGTTCGTCCAGCAAACCGGCGACGTTTCCCCGTGGACCTCACCCTCTATGCATGATGCCTGCTTACCTGCCGGGCAGGTAACCTGACAGCCCCCGCAAGCCTCGTTCGAAGGCGCGTTGCAGGAGGTTTCACGACCGGTGGGAAAAGAAGAACCGGATGATCCTCTTGAACAGGAACAAACCGACATGGTCCCCCAGACGGTAGTCCGCCACAGACCGGACCAGGAACTATTTCCGCACACCTGAGGGCACTTTTTCTGAGCGTCCGCATCGTTAAAGATAGGACCGGCCTTATGCTCGTTCGGCAATCGGTGGTTCACTTCTTTTGCGTGCACCGGCAGTGCTGTCGAAATCGCGGTGACGATCAAAAGCAAGATTGCAGCAATCGAGTTTCGCATCTTTTGCCCCTCTTTTCCCACGAAGAACAGTATTCAGCTCACTGAACGTTTCGATTTCCATTTCTGGCGGTCAGAGCGTCTCGGCAGCGATGGCGCAAGCAGTCTTTTCCTCAGGTGGACCGAACTTTGCCATTGCGGCTTTTAGATCGGCTTTGTCGAGGCCAAGCTGTGCGACAAGGGAGCTTGCAAGTGTGTTCGCCTGCTCTTGCGTCATCAGCTTTTGGCCCACCGCGGTATCGATGGTCCTGCAGACCGCTCCGATTCCACCGATCGCGGAGCCACCGACTTCGCCTATGAGTCCGCCGCCCAATGCGCCTACGACTACGCCAAGGCCTAGCACCAAAACATAAGAAAAGAAGCGCAGCATCTAACCCCCTTAAGACCACAATCGGTCAGCAGCCCGCATCCGGATCGGCGGCCTTCATCGATTTGCACATCGCATCGTCGATATCTGCTTGATCTTTGCGCACAAGGTCGCTCGGCGATGTCGGCGCAGGCGCTGAATTCTCGGGACTATCGACGAGCGTGCCAACCCCATGTCCACCAATATAGTTCCCATTGGCGTCGTAGTTGGCGTTGCCATTCTTGTCGAACGCGGGTGGCCGAGACCCCGACTCGGCTTGTGTCGGACCTTTCGGAGCTGAATAGCTCACGACTGGCTGACGGTAGCCTGCATAAGGCGTCGGATTCGTTGAACCGCAACCGGAAACAACGAGTGATATTGCCGCCAGTGCGATGAGCGACTTTGTACTGCTGAGCGCAGCCTTCCGGATAATGTTCATGAAAAACAGCATAGACCGGCACAAGTTCGTTGCAAGACCTTCATCAAGTGACGTCAGGTGAACACAATATCGGTGCCTTTATTTCACTGGAGACAGGTAAAACTCGCGGGCTTTTCAGGCGACAAAAATCGTTCATTTGCCCCCGTGCGTCTGCCCGTGCCACATGTACGACTCGAACTGGGTCCGGTTGCCGCTTCCCATTTCAGGAGGAACACCTTGTGAAAAAGTTTCCATCGGCATTCTTCTCGGCGGCGTTGGTCGTCTTCCCAGGCATCTCTCTCATGCCGGCTGCGGCAGCGCCTCACACTGTAGACTGCAGTTCGGTCAAGAATAGGTATGTGGAATGCGCGGCAAGGTATGCTGCACCTGTGCTTGTTATGCAGAAATCGTGGCGCCCATGCATTCTGAACAACACATGGGGATACAACCCAGAGACAGGTTATATCTGGGTTACCGGCGGTTGCCGGGGGTGTCTTCGCTGACCAGCATGGCTACCACCACGGGCAAGCCGGCGGCATGGACCCACGTGCAAGGCGGTACAGCAACCAGGGGAATTTTATCGGCTACGGCCCTTTGATCGTGGTGAAGAGAAATACGATCAACCAGAAGGTGATGATTCAAAAGAATGAACTGACAATCATCAATAATCCTCACGATACCGCACGTGTAGCGGACCCGGAGGCAACGCGCGAGATAGATTCGACGCCACAATTCGATAGGAACGGGGAACCGAATTTCGACACGGAGGGTAACTATATTGGCCCCCACGGTCTCGGCGCGTTGGTCGACGCCCCCGAGGCGGAAAGTGCGGCTTCAAGTGGCGATGATCAATCGCTGGGTCAACAGGGCAATGGGGGTGACGTTGACGGGACCGAAGACGAGGCCTGCGGCGGCGATAGAAGTCCGTGCCCTTGACCTGCTCCTGTCATGGACACTGTTCGCGAAGTAATTTTCCTTCGCGTTCGCTCCTCGTATCCGAACAGATTGCCTCACGCTATTCGACTGTATTGAATGAACTCACGATCTGATTTGGCCTGACCCGCAAACTGCGCTTTCGCCGGTCGCCCAGCGCCGTTTTCTGCGCTTCCGCGGCCCTTGGACTTGTAGGCCGGCTCCGCTCCGGCTCTCGACAAAACGCTGCTTGTCTTGGCAGAGCGAGTTATTGGGCAAGCCTCGACTGCGACACTGGAAAAGAGACCATTTCGTCTTGGACGCGCGGCGTTTTTCGTGTAATGCGGCCCGCAACCCGGCGGTTCGGGCAAAAACCGGTCCGGTGCCGTTGCGTTTCCGGCAGGACCATCTTTCAGCTTGATTAGCGGCATTCTGCCCGCTAACGAAGACAGACAACCAAAAGACGAGGATGCCCAAATGAGTGACACCGCAGAGCGCGTCAAGAAGATCGTTATCGAGCACCTTGGCGTCGATGCCGATAAGGTGACGGAGCAGGCGAGCTTCATCGATGATCTGGGCGCGGACAGCCTCGACACGGTCGAACTTGTCATGGCGTTCGAAGAAGAGTTCGGCGTCGAAATTCCCGACGATGCGGCCGAAACCATTCTGACTGTTGGCGATGCAGTGAAGTACATCGACAAGGCTTCGGCCTGACGCTATTTGCAGTCATCACCGAGGAGGACCTGCGATGAGGCGTGTCGTCGTCACGGGCCTTGGGCTGCTTTCGCCGTTCGGCATGGGCTTCGAGCATAGCTGGAAGAAGCTTCTGACCGGCCGCAGCGCAGCCAAGCGCATCACCGAGTTCGAGGTGGAGGATCTTGCCTGCAAGGTCGCCCACGTCATTCCGCGCGGCAACGGTGATAACGCCACCTTCAATCCCGAGGCCGTTCTCGAGCCGAAG
Organism: Mesorhizobium sp. M6A.T.Cr.TU.017.01.1.1; assembly: GCF_004023115.1. Lineage (NCBI taxonomy): Bacteria > Pseudomonadati > Pseudomonadota > Alphaproteobacteria > Hyphomicrobiales > Phyllobacteriaceae > Mesorhizobium > Mesorhizobium sp. M6A.T.Cr.TU.017.01.1.1. The sequence continues at coordinate 44,178 of NZ_RZTA01000038.1, read as the reverse complement.
GAACTGCGCAAGATCGGCGACTTCATCCTTTACGGGATCGCGGCCGCCGACGAGGCGTTGAAGGATTCGGGGTGGACGCCGAAAACGCATGAGGAGCAGTGCGCCACCGGCGTGCTGATCGGCTCCGGCATCGGTGGCATCGAAGGCATCGCCGAGAACGCGATGATCCTGAAGGAGCGCGGCCCGCGCCGCATCAGCCCGTTCTTCATCCCCGGCCAGATCATCAATCTCGTCTCCGGCCAGGTTTCGATCCGGCATGGGCTGAAAGGCCCTAACCACGCCGTTGTCACCGCTTGCTCCACCGGCGCGCACGCCATCGGCGATGCCGCCCGGCTGATCATGTGGGGCGATGCCGACGTAATGGTCGCAGGCGGCGCCGAGGCGCCGGTGACGCGGCTTTCAATTGCCGGTTTCGCTGCCTGCCGTGCACTGTCCACCGACCGCAACGACGCTCCGGAAACGGCCTCGCGTCCCTATGATCGCGACCGCGACGGCTTCGTCATGGGCGAGGGCGCCGGCGTCGTCATTCTGGAGGAGCTGGAGCATGCCAAGGCGCGCGGCGCCAAGATCTATGCCGAGGTCACCGGTTACGGCCTGACCGGCGATGCCTATCATATCACCGCGCCGGCCGAAGATGGCGACGGCGCCTTCCGCTGCATGGTAGCGGCGCTGAACCGGGCCAAGCTGACGCCCGCAGACGTCGACTACATCAACGCGCACGGCACCTCGACCATGGCAGACACGATCGAGCTCGGCGCCGTCGAGCGGCTGGTCGGCAACGCCGCGTCGAAAATATCGATGTCGTCGACCAAGTCGTCGATAGGCCATCTTCTGGGTGCGGCGGGCGCCGCCGAGGCGATCTTTTCGATCCTCGCCATTCGCGACAACATCGCGCCGGCCACCATCAATCTCGACAACCCGGAGCGCGAAACGGCGATCGACCTGGTGCCGCACAAGCCGCGCGCCCGCCAGGTCGACGTGGCGCTGTCCAATTCCTTCGGCTTCGGCGGCACCAACGCCTCGCTGGTCTTCCAGCGCTACAATGGCTGACCGGTCCGCCGACCGGCACGGCTCGCGCGTGTCGTCAATTTTGCCATATTCGCCCCTACTCTGCCCAAGGGGATTCGTTGCAAGATCAAACGGTAGGGCGCCATGAACACAAATTCGGCGGACAACGGGGAATTCGGGCAACGGTCCGCACCGTCGGGTCCGATCGTGCCGAAGACGGCCAGCGAGGCATTACGGCCTGAAGCCGGCACACCGCCGCCCAAGCGCTCGCGCGCTTCGCGCAGCCAGTTCGTGGTGTTCATGAACTTCGTCATCTCCTTGGTGATGCTGTTGGTTCTGGCGGCCGGCTTTGCATTGTATTTCGGCAAGCAGGAATTCAACGAGCCCGGCCCGTCGGCCAATGCCGACACCTTCCTGGTCAAACCGAGCACCGGCGTCCAGGAAATTGCCGAGCAGCTCGAGCGGCGCGGACTGATCAGCGACGCGCGCATCTTCCGCCTTGGCGTGCGTGCCTTTGGCAATGACGCCGCGCTGAAGGCCGGCGAATACGAGATCAAGCCGCAGGCCTCCATGCGCGACATCATGGAGCTGCTGAAGAGCGGCAAGTCGGTGATGTATTCGCTGACCGTCCCCGAGGGGCTAACCGTCGAGCAGGCGCTGCAGCGCATCGCCGATCAGGCAGCGCTCGACGGCGATATGCCTGCGACCATTCCACCCGAGGGCAGCCTTGCTACCGACACGCTGCGTTTCACCCGCGGCGCGACACGCCAGCAGATGGTCGACAAGCTTTTGGCGGATCAGAAGAAGCTGGTCGACGACGTCTGGCAGCGGCGCGCTCCCGATCTGCCTCTGGCCAGTGTCGATGACTTCGTCATCCTGGCTTCGATCGTCGAGAAGGAGACGGGCAAGGGCGACGAACGCTCACGGGTCGCCGCCGTCTTCCTCAACCGGCTGGCCAAGGGCATGCGGCTGCAGTCAGATCCGACCATTATCTATGGGCTGTTCGGCGGCAAGGGCAAACCCGCCGACCGCCCGATCTACCAGTCGGACATCAAGAAGCCGACGCCCTACAACACTTATCTGATCAACGGCCTGCCGCCGACGCCGATCGCCAATCCCGGCCGTGCGGCGCTGGAAGCGGTGGCCAACCCGTCGAAGACCGACGACCTTTATTTCGTCGCCGACGGCACCGGCGGACACGTCTTTGCTGCAACGCTCGCCGAGCACAACGAGAACGTCGCCCGCTACCGGGCTCTCCAGAAGAAGCTTGCCGATGAAGCCGCCAAGGCCGGCGCTGCCAAGGCCGACGCCGCCAAAGTGGAAGGTCAGACCGATGCGCCGGTGGACGGCGATACGGGAGCGGCGCAGTAGCGCCGGACGGTTCTGGGATCGTCCCTCCGATTCGTTTGACGGCAGGGACGTGCCGATTTTTTAATCCGGAGCGCCTTGCGTCCGATTCGGCGCGAAAAGGCGCTCCAGCATTTTGAAACCGCATGATCTGGCCGGAATCGCTTCCGGGGTCATGCGCCAGGGGGTCGCAAGGGCAACATGAATTTGCAGAGCATGACCGGTTTTGCACGGGCTGTCGCCGAACATGACGGCACGTCGATCGCCTGGGAGGTCAAGTCGGTCAACGGCAAGAGCGCCGAGGTCAGGCTGCGGCTGCCGCAGGGCCTTGAGCGACTGGAGCCGGCCGTCAGACAGACGGTGCAAAAGCGCTTCTCGCGCGGCAATTTCCAAGCAACGCTGACCGTCGGCCGCGCCGCCGGCCAGCAGGCGCAGCCCGTGGTCAACGAGGCCTTCCTGAGGGATCTGGCGGAGTTGGCCAAGCGGCTGCAGGAGCAGTTCGGCGCAGCGCCGGCGACAGCCGACGGGCTGCTTTCGCTACGCGGTGTGCTCGACATCCCCGAAACCACCGAAACCGAAGAGGCGCGGGCGGCACTCGACAGCGCGATTCTCTCGGCGCTCGAAGTGTCGCTGGGCGGGCTGGAGCAGGCACGCCAGGGCGAGGGCGCCGCACTGCGCTCGTTGCTGTCCGGCCATATCGACGCCATCGAGGCGCTGACGCTGCGCGCCGAGGCCGATCCGTCGCGTGAGCCGGCGGTGATCCGCGAACGGATTGCCGAGCAGGTCCGGCTGCTGATGGATGCCTCCGCCAATCTCGACGCCAGCCGGTTGCATATGGAAGCGGCGTTCCTGGCCACCAAGGCCGACATCCGCGAGGAGATCGACCGGCTGAAGACGCATGTCGCGTCCGGCCGGGTGCTGCTGGCAGGCGGCGGCGCCATCGGCCGCAAGCTCGATTTTCTGGCGCAGGAATTCAACCGCGAATCGAATACGCTGTGTTCGAAGTCGAACGCCGCTACGGTCACCGCCATAGGGCTGGAGCTGAAGGCGGTCGTCGACCAGTTTCGCGAACAGGTCCAGAATCTGGAGTAACCCTGATGGTCGCCAAGGAGCCGATGGTTGCTAAGGATTTGGGCTCCCGTATTCGCCGACGGGGCCTGATGCTCGTGCTGTCGTCGCCGTCCGGTGCCGGCAAGTCGACGATTGCGCGCAATCTCCTGGAAAGCGATTCTAGCCTCGAACTGTCGGTCTCCGTCACCACGCGGCCGCGCCGCGGCAGCGAAATCGAGGGCGTCCATTATCATTTCCGCACCATGCGTGAGTTCGAGCGGCTGCGCGATTCCGACGAACTGCTCGAATGGGCCGAAGTGCATGGCAATTGCTACGCGACGCCGCGTGAGCCGGCCGAACTGGCGCTGGCACAGGGCCGCGACATGCTGTTCGACATCGACTGGCAGGGTGCCCAGCAGCTCAAGGAGAAGATGCGCGCCGATATCGTTTCCATCTTCATCCTGCCGCCCTCGATGAAGGAATTGAAGGCACGGCTGAAGCGCCGCGCCGAGGACCAGGAATCGGTGATCGAGACGCGTCTGAAGAACGCCCGCAACGAGATCGAGCACTGGAAGGAATATGATTTCGTCATCATCAACGACGATCTCGATCGTGCCTTCGCCGAAGTGCGCGGCATCGTCATCGCCGAGCGACTCAGGCGCGACCGCCGGCCCGGCCTGTTCGATTTCGTCTCGGGCCTGCTCGACGAGAAGACGGATTAGGCGCCTTCCTTCTCCCCGTAAACGAGGAGAAGAGCTACACTGCGTTGGTCAACCGCACGAATTCTTCGATATCAAGCGTTTCGGCGCGCCGCGTCGGATCGATGCCGGCGCGCGTGAGCAGGGCTTCGCCGCCGAGGCCCTTGACGCTCTGGCGCAGCATTTTGCGGCGTTGGCCGAAGGCCGCTTCGGTGACGCGGCTGAGCTTCTTGACCTCGGCGGGCAGGGGACTTGCCCGCGGCACCAGATGCACCACCGACGACACCACCTTGGGCGGCGGCGTGAACGCTTGCGGCGGCACGTCGAAAGCGATCTTTGCTTCCGTCCGCCAGCCTGCCAGCACACCCAACCGGCCATAGGCATCGCTGCCGGGGCGGGCGACGATGCGCTCGGCCACCTCGCGCTGGAACATCAGCGTCATCGATGCGTAGAAAGGCGGCCAATCGGCAACGGTCAGCCAGCGCACCAAAAGCTCGGTACCGATGTTGTAGGGCAGGTTGGCGACGATCCTCACAGATCCGTTGCCCCCAAGCGCCCCTTGGGCAAGCGCTGCAAAATCCGTCTTCAGCGCATCGCCGGCAATGATCTCCAAACGGCCCGGATAGTGATCCGACACCTCCGCGAGCGCCGCCAGGCAGCGCTCGTCGCGCTCGATGGCGATGACCCGACCAGCGCCGTGGGAAAGCAGCGCCCGGGTTAGGCCGCCGGGACCCGGACCGACCTCGATCACCGTGGCGTCCGTCAGGTCGCCGGCGGTGCGCGCGATCTTGCCGGTCAGATTGAGGTCGAGCAGGAAATTCTGGCCAAGCGCCTTTTTTGCCTGCAGCCCATGGCGTTCGATCACCGCGCGCAACGGCGGCAGCCCGTCGATGCTCATGCGACCGCTCTCATGCAAAGCCTCATGCGATGGCAGCCTTCGTCCCGGTGTCGGCAAGCCTGCGGGCGAGCCTTAGCGCCGCGATCAGGCTGTCGGCCCGGGCTATGCCCTTGCCGGCGATATCGAAGGCGGTGCCGTGATCCGGTGAGGTGCGGATGAAGGGCAGGCCGAGCGTGACGTTGACCGCCTCGTCGAAAGCCAGCGCCTTGGCCGGGATCAGCGCCTGGTCGTGGTACATGCACAGCGCCACATCGTAGCCGGTTCGGGCGCGGGCATGGAACAGCGTGTCGGCCGGCAGCGGCCCGAAAGCATCGATGCCTTCTGCCCTCAGCCTGTCGATCGCCGGGCGGATGATGTGCTGATCCTCGGCGCCCATCGCGCCGCCTTCGCCGGCATGCGGATTGAGGCCGGCAATGGCAAGCCGAGGCTTGGCGATGCCGAAACGATGTTCGAGGTCGGCAGCGGTGATGCGGGCGGTCGCAACGATCAAGTCCGTCGTCAGCGCTTTCGGCACCTCGCTCAACGCAATATGGATGGTGACCGGGACCGTGCGCAATTCGGGACCGGCAAGCATCATCACCGGCATTGCTTCGGCGCCGGTGTGGAGCGTCGCCAGATGCGCCAGATACTCGGTATGGCCGGGGAAACGGAAACCGGCATCGTAGAGCGGCTTCTTGGCGATCGGGCACGTGACAACAGCCGCTGCGCGACCGCCAAGGCAGTCGTCAACAGCGCGGTCGATCGCCTCGATGATGCCGGCGGCGTTGGCTGGGTCCGGCCGGCCGGGGTCGTCGACGAAGCGGGCGACTAGCGGCACGATGGGCAGGGCGCGTGTAAAGACGCGCGCCGCTTCGGCTGGCATTGTCTCCGTGATTGGCATATCGGCGACGAGCCGGCGCGCCCGTGCGGAAACCAGCGCCGGATCGGCGAGAAGATAGAAGGGCGGCACACCGGCGCTGTCGCGCGCCTGCCAGGCGGCAATGGCGATCTCCGCCCCGATGCCGGACGGGTCGCCGACGCTCAACGCCAGCGGAAGCTGTATCTCTGGCACGCCCAGGGTGTCTTAGCGCTCGACGATGCGGGCTTTCTTCCGCAACTCCTCGACGTACTTCTTGGAGAGCTCGTCGGCGTCCTTGCCGGTTGCGCCTTCGCTCTGGAACACCATCTGGGCGGCCTTGTCGTCGGACACTTCGCGTGACGAGCAGATGCCGATGAACTCGACCCCGCGATCCGTCTCGCGCGTGCTGGTGGCACCCCCGACCTTGGTGGCTTTGATCTGGTCGGCCCATTCCGGCGGCAATTGCGGCGCCAGCACCCGGCCGAGATCGCGAACGGTGACGTCGATCAGGCCCTTGGCAAATTCGCGCGAGGTGTTGCAGCCGTTGAAGCGGGCGCGCATGGCGTCAGCCTCGCGCTTGCGCTTGGACAGCGTAGCGCTGCGCTCGGCCGCCGGCACGACGAAGATGACTTGCTGCAGCATGTATTCCATGGCGGTCGGCTTGGCGCCGCCCTTGTCGAGCATGCGCCTGACTGCGTCCTGCTCGCTCATGGCGCCGCCGCCGCTCTCGGAGCGATGGCGCGCGGTCAGCGCCTGATTCCAGGCCATCTGGGAGCGGATGAACTCCTTGAAATGCTCCTTGCCGACGCCGGACTGCGCCATGACGCCATCGAGTTGCTTGAGCTGCATCTTGTTGGTCGTGGCAAAGCGCTGATAGGCGGCGTCGACCTGGGCGTCGCTGATGCGGATGCCGAGACGCTTGGCTTCGGCGACGCGCAGCGTCTGCTCGATCATCTCGTCGGCGGCGTCGCCTTTCTTGCGCTGCAGGCGCAGGAAGGCAGCCCGATGCTGGATGTCGCCGGTGGTGATCGGTACGTTGTTGACGACGTATTTGATCTGGCTGGCGAAAGCCGGCGGCGTCATCATGGTGATCGAGGCCGAGGTCGCCGCCACCAGCAGCGCGAACCCTGCCGAAAAGAGGTATTTCCTCATCGAAAGCATCCCAATTCTATCTCGGTTCCGGCCCAATTCTATCTCATTATGAGGGAGCTGAAACCCGTGCCTGCCCTATGCGGCGAAACGATGTCGTTAGAGCGACGTGCGTCCACTTGGGCGCACAAGGTACTCTCTAAACACTTTGAATCTACGCATCGTGCTTTCCGAAAATCAATTCCGACTTTCGGGCCGACACGTTGGCCGCCTGTTCCGGCCGTCTGCTGCTGGCCAGCCGTCTGCTACTGGCTAGTGTCTGCTACTGAATGGTGTCGATGGAGCTTTGTGACGAGCCGAAATCGCCGAGCGTGCGGAACGACAAGTTGAAACCGATGTTCTGCGACACTTCCTTGGTTTCCAGGTCGCGGGATTCTGAGAACGTCATCAAATAGGTGAAGCATGAATCACTATAGGCAAAGCCGACCCCGTCCTTGACCAGGACACTTTGCTCCAGATCGTAGGTGCCGGTGCCGAAGACACGCCAGTTCTCGGCAAGTTGCGTCGAGGCGCCGAGCGTGACCTCATGGCGATCGGTCGTGAAGCCATAGAGCGGCTGCGCCTGGATGAAGGCATATTTGGCGCTGAGCGAAATCGGCAGGCCGGAATAGGCTGCTTTCACCTCGGCGCGGCGAACCTCAAGGCTCTGCTCGTCGAAACGGCCGCTGACCGAGCCGGAAACTCCGCTGGGGCTATTAAAGCCGACGAGGCCGACATAGTCGGAGGTCTCGGTCTCAAGACCGGAATCGGCTCCAACATTGACCAGGTCCGGCGAATCGAAGGAGTTGCGACCGCCCAGCTGGTAGGATTGGCCGAACAGCGCGTTGGTGCTCCAGCCATTGTCGTAGGCGCCGGAATAGCGCAGCCCGACATTGGCGCGCGTGCCGCCTTCCATGCGATCGTAGCCGGAGAACTTGTCACGCTCGAACAATGTCGTGGCGTCGAAGACGAAGCTCTGGGCGTCCTCGTTGGGGACAGCGAGGCCACCGACATATTGCTCGTTCGGACGCACGAACACCTGCGCCATCGGCTCGAAGATGTGGCTGGAGCTGGTCGACGAGAACAGCACCGGCCAGCGCATTTCCAGCCCGGCGGTCGCCATGTAGCGGGCGAGTGATGTCCGCATGTCATCGCTGGCATTTATCTCCGGGTTCATCGCCATCTGGTTGATGGCGGTGAGCGAGGCCGAGGACGCATTCACATAACCGACGTCGCCGCGCAGCGCCAGCAGCGGCGTCAGCAGCAGCCCGCCATCGGTGGTGAAGGTGCGCTTCCATTCCGCTTCGGTGGTGAGGCGGCCCGACTGGCCCTCGATGCCGCGGACATTATTAACGGACGCAGCGTTGTTCGGATCGGAAAGGATCCTATCCAGCCTTTCACGGCTGATGGCCTGTGCGTTGACGTTGAACGACAATTGCCCGCCGCCCACAGCCATGTCGGGGATGTAGGCGTAGTCGAGCGAGGGCAGCACCCAGGGCTGCTTGCCGGCGCGCGCGGTCGGATCGTCAGGGAGCGTCTTTTCCTGGACCTCGAAGCGCATGGCGCGCACGTCGAAATAGTTGCGGCCATTGAGGCCTGTCAGGTAGATCGAGGAGTGGTGCACGCTCTCGTTGAAGTCTTCGATGGCGTAGGTGCGCGAGAAGTTCTTGTCGGTCTGCAACAGGACATCCCAGCCGAAGTCCCAGCGCGGATTGATGGCGAACTGACCCTTGGTGCCCATCATGCCGCGGAACTTGTTCGGGTCGCCGGCCGAACCTGAATCGACATTGTTGCCGTGGCTGTCGATGAATTCGTCGGGGTCCTCTTGCCGGATGCCGGCGACCTTCAGGCTATACTGGCCGTTGTTGAAGCGCTGGCGCCACTCGGCCTCGCCGAGGAAGCCTTGCTTGGTGTAGCCGCTGCCGGTGACGGTGAGGTCATAGGTTGGTGAGAGCGCGAAATAATACGGGACTTTGACGCCGACGCCGAGCTCGCTCTTGTAGGCAATGCCGGGAATCAGGAAGCCGCTCTTGCGCTTAACGGTAGGGTCGGCAATCTCGAAGGCCGGCAGATAGGCAAGCGGAAAGCCGAAGAACTCGAAATTCGAATTCTCGAAGCGAACCGTCTTCTTCTCGCCGTTCCAAATGATCTTTCTGGCTTTGATGCGCCAGGTCGGCGCTTTGTCTGGTTGGTCCTCGCATGGCTCGCAGGCCGTGTACACGCCGTTGTGGAACGTCGTCAGCACGCCGCCCATGCGTTCCGCGCTTTCGGCGGCGAAATATGCCTTGTCGACGGTTTCGACACGCAGCGCGTTGACGAAGCCATCAGCGAAATCGTCGGTGATGTCGACATGCTGCGAATAGATCTTGGTGCCGTCGCTGTTGATGACCTCGACATTGCCGCTGGCGACGAGGCGCTTGGTGTTGCGATTGTACTCGACCCGCTGGGCGACAAGGCGGTTGCCGCCATAGTCGATCTGGACGCCGCCGACGGCCGTTACTGTCTGGTTGTCGTTGTCATAGACCAGCGTATCCGCCGCCAGCAGCATTTGCGAGCCGGCGGGGACGTCGGCTGCCATGTCGCTGATATCCTGGGCAGAAGCCGGAATATTCGGGACGACGCAAGCGAGCAGGCATGCCAAGGCGCTCGCCCCATAGAGGCGCGCCAAACCGGCCTGCCTATGGATGCGCAAAACCGCCCCCCTCACTAGCCGTCTTCCTTGTACAGCAAGAAAGTCACCCCGAAGAACATAGCCACGACAACCGGAACCCATGCAGCCACGACTGTGGGTACGAATCCCGCCACGCCGAATGCCTTGACCAGCACCGTCACGACATAAAGCAGAAACCCAGCCAGGACGCCACCCAGAATCATCGTCGCGGATTGTCCCATCCTCGCAAATCGCATCGACACCGTTGCGGCAATCAGCGTCATGGCGACGAGAAGGAACGGCAGCGCCACCAGCGAATCAAACTGCATGGCAAAGGCATTTGCCTTGAGGCCGAAGGAGCGGGCAACCTCGATCTTGCTGGGCAGATCGTAGAAAGGGATGGTTTCCGGGCGCGCCAGCCGCTCTTGCACGAATTCGGGCTTGAGATTGGTCGACACCCGGTCGCTTGCCACCGATTGGATGTTGCCGTCCCGGAAAACCTTGACGTCCTGCAGTTCCCAGTAGCCATCGCGCAAAAAGGCGTGCGCCGCGTCCTTGCGTTCGACGATGTCGCCTTGCGGGCTGAGGATGAAGAAGACGGCATCGGCCATCTCGAGGCCCTGATTGAGAATGGCGCGCGCGCCGATGATGGTATCGCCGGTACTGGTTTTCTGCCGGATCCAGGGCTCGGCGTCGGCCGACACGGCGTTCGACTTGCCGGAGCGGAGCTGGGTTTCGATCTTTTCGGACCAGGAAAACGCATGCGCGGCGATCGGATTGATGACGCCGACCGACAACACGCCGAACAGCAGCGCCCCGATGCAGCACGGCAGCAGGAATTGCCATGCGGATACGCCGGCGGAACGCGCGATGACCAGTTCATATCTGCGATTGAGCGAGACCAGCGTCGCCATCGCCGAGAATAGCCCGACGAACGGCACCGTCTGCAGCATGATCATCGGCATCCTCAGCGCTGAAATGGCGAACGCCGTCCCGTAGGTGAAGCCCGGCAAGCCGGTCGTGCGACCGGAAAGCTCGGTGAAGTCGATCAGGAACACGAGCGCCAACAGGCCGATGAAGAACCAGATGGTGATCGTCACGTAGCGGAAGAAGAAGTATCTACCCAGGGTCCAGCCCATTAGCGTGTCCAGCCCATTAGCCGGCCCCTTGGCCAGAAGCGCCACGCCTGGCGAAGCGAAGCTTGATGGCGCTCCAGCCGTCACTGAAGCGACCGGCGAAATTCGTCATCCAGTCGGCCCAGGCGACCGGCAGCTCCATGGTCCGGTTGGAGACTATGAACCATGTCGCGACCGCGGACGCCACGATAGGAACGCCGTAGACCATATAGGCATATTGCGGAACGTTGTCGGCTTTACCGGCGGCAAAGAAACCAAGCCAACGTACGAAAAGCGCAATCGCGATGGCCGTGATCAGCGGATGGATGCGCGCCTCGCGATGGGACCGCGCATCTCCCGCGACCGCAAGCGCGATCAGCGCGAAGACAAGTGAATAGGACCATTCGGAAAAACGCTGGTTGAGCTCGGCCAGATACCTGTTCGGCTTTTTTTGGAACGCCTTGTCGTTCGGACTGGGATTGAGCAGGTATTGGGTCGTCCGGTCCTTCGGCAAAAGCAACACGTCCGATGAGGCCGACATGAAGGCGGACAGGTCGAAGGCATAGGAGGTGAATCGGATGACCGAAAGATCGCCGGTCAGCGTTTCGCGATGGATGACGCCGTCGTTCATCATCAGCACCTTCTCGTCGCCGTTTTCGATGATGGCTCCGGTCTTGGCGTAGTAGATGAGGTTAACGCCTTCTTCGCGCGAATCGGCGACGAAGATGCCGCCGAGGCGGTTGTCCGGAAGCCGCTCGCCAATCTGCAGGAACAGGCCGTCGTCGATCTTGCGAAAGGTGCCTTCCTGGATGATCAGCGACAACAGATCGGCACGCGACGACGCCACCAGCTGGCGGTTTTTCTGGCGTGCATACGGATCGACGCCGTTGTCGACGGCGAACGACAAGACGCTGGCCGCCAGCGCCAGCAGCATGATCGGCCTGACGATGGTCCAGCGCGAGGCGCCCGCGGCGTTCAAGACGGCAAGCTCAGAATCGGAATTCATCGCGCTCAGCGTCTGAGCGACGGCGACCACCAGGGCGAAAGGCACGACAATCGGGATGATCGACGGAATGATCAGCGCAGCGACCTCGAAGAAGGTCAGCGCCGACTGGCCGCTGTCGGTGACGAGATCGATGCGGGCGAGCACCTGCGTCGTCCACACGATCGCCAGCGTCCAAATAAGCGCTGCCAGGAACACCGCCAGCGCGCGACGCATGATGTAGCGTTCAACGACCTTCATAGAGGCTTTTCTCGATTTTGCCGAACGGCATCATGCCTCCAGACAAAGTAGTCGTCCGGCGACGCCTGCACAACCGGTCCCGTTTGGCGGTTCGATCTGGTTTCCCGTCCCACATCGTTATTCCCGGTGGCCGGAGTGTCGGCGGCAATGGATAAGAAAGGGCGAACATCGATGGTTAACAAGAGGTTGCGGCAGGAAAGCGGGGCCGTGCCGCGACGAATCGCCGTCGATTCCATCCGCCATATGGGATCTGATTCCGGCAAAGTCTTGCCAAATGCCGGAAAACGACCAAATGTCGCGCCGATCACGGTCATGGCCGCCGTGGCCGCGACGGGTACAGACATGGAAGCAGAAGTAACAGAATTGCGCGGTCAAACCGGCCAGGAATCGATTTTTCACGGTGCGATCGTGATCGGCGCCGGCGCGGCGGGGCTGGCCGCCGCCCATGCGCTGAAAAAGGCCGGCGTGCCGACGCTTGTCCTGGAAAAGGAAAGGCGGCTTGCCGAGCCCTGGTACCGGCGGCACGAACGGTTGCATCTCAATTCGCATCGCGATCTCTCGACGCTGCCTGGCGTCGACTATCCCGCAGGCACCCCCGCCTTTCCCCACAAAACAGCAGTCATCCGCCACCTGAACGATTTCAGCCAGGCGCACAATCTTCCGATCCGGCTTGGCGTCGCCGTCGAGGAGATCGCGTTCAACGGCGATCAATGGACCGTTGAGACCAGTGCCGGGCCCCTGCCGGCGCATCATGTCGTCGTTGCCACCGGGCGCGACCGGCAGCCGTTCATTCCGCAGTGGAAGGGCGCCGACGACTTTGCCGGCCGCATCATGCATTCGGCGGATTTTGGCAAAGCCGAGGATTATGCGGGAAAAAAGGTGCTGGTTGTCGGCGCTGGCAATTCGGGCTTCGACGTGCTCAATCATCTGGCGGGGGCGAACGCCGCCTCTATCTGGCTGTCGGCGCGCAACGGCCCCTCGCTGCTGCCCAAACGCATCGGCAAGATCGCCGTCCACAGGCTTTCGCCGTTCTTGGCGCGATTGCCGGTTTGGCTCGCCGATGCGGTGATGGCGGCAACGCAGCGCCTGGTTTTCGGCGACCTGACGAAGTTTGGCTTGCCGCCCGCGTCCTCGGGGGGCGCAAGCCGCCTGACCGACGACTACACTGCGATCGCCACCGACGACGGCGCCGTTCGCGCCATCAAGGCCGGTCAGGTCGTGGTACTGCCGCAGGTAAGGGAATTTACCCGCGACGGCGTCATCCTCGACAACGGCAACCTGATCGCTCCCAATATCGTCATCGCGGCGACCGGCTACCGCACCGGGCTCGAACGCATGGTTGGCAAGCTCGGCGTCCTCGACGGCAGGGGCGTTCCCCTTTTCAACGGCGGCGAGACCGACCCGAAATTGCCCGGCCTGTGGTTTACCGGCATGCGGCCAAGCATTCGCGGTTGCTTCGCCAATGCCCGAATTCAGGCCAAGGCAATCGCGCAGCAGATCGTCAGGCAGAGGCGATGAACTGAAAAATAGGGTGGTGCTTGCGGTCGGAAACGGCCAAGTATCGGGTTTCGTCAAGGCACTCTTCCAAAACCCAACGCCGTTCCCGAAAGCAGGACATGATGACTTCGAGACCTTCGATCGCCTTCGCCAAATTCGCAGCGCCCAAAAAGGGCAGTGTCTTCGTGCTGGCGGCCAACGATGGCGGTCTCGGCGATGCGGCAAAGGCTTGCGATCCGGCAAAGACCCTGGAGCGGGCGTTTCCGGTGGCCGACTTTTCCGGCAAGTTCGCCAGCCTGGTCGAAGTGCTGGCGCCGGAGGGCACATCGCTCGACCGGCTGGTGGCGGTCGGCGTCGGCAAGGTCTCGGGGCTCGACGACCATGCCTGGCTGAAGCTCGGCGGCACGATCGCTGCATCCTTGCGCAAGGCCACCGAGGTGACCGTCGTGCTCGATCTGCCGGATGCTGACGTCGGCGGCAGGCAAGCGGCACAGCTTGCCGCGGGCATCCTTCTGCGCAGCTATACCTTCGACAAGTACAAGACGAAAAAGGACAATAATGACGGCCAGCGCGATGGCAAGAAGGCCGAGCCCAAAAAGCCGGTCAAGGTGACCATCCACACCACCGATCCGGCGGCGGCGAAAAGGGCCTTCGCCGACGAGGTGGCGGTGATCGACGGGGTGCTCCTGGCGCGCGACCTGGTCAACGAACCGGCCAATATACTCGGGCCGGTGGAATTCGCCGCCCGCGTCAGCGAACTGGAAGCGCTCGGCGTCACGGTCGAGATCCTGGTCGAGAAGGATATGAAGAAGCTCGGCATGGGCGCGCTGCTCGGCGTTGCGCAAGGCTCGCCGCGTGGCGCCCGCATAGCCGTCATGCGATGGAACGGCGGCAAGGCCAAGGACAGCCTGGTTGCCTTCGTCGGCAAGGGTGTCACTTTCGACACCGGCGGCAATTCGATAAAGACGGCCTCCGGCATGGAGGACATGAAGGGCGACATGGGCGGCGCGGCCGCCGTGACAGGGCTGATGCACGCGCTGGCCGCGCGCAAGGCCAAGGCCAACGTCGTCGGCATCATCGGGCTAGTGGAAAATGCCGTCGACGGCCACGCGCAGCGTCCCGGTGACATCGTCACCTCGATGTCGGGTCAGACCATCGAGGTGCTCAACACCGACGCCGAAGGCCGCCTCGTTCTGGCCGATGCGCTGTGGTATTGCAACGATCGCTTCCAGCCGAAATTCATGGTCAATCTGGCGACGCTGACCGGCGCCACCATGGTCGCGCTCGGCCAGCACTATGCCGGGCTGTTCTCCAACGATGACGAATTGGCGAACAGGCTGACGAGCGCCGGGCAGGCGACGCAGGAACGAGTGTGGCGGATGCCGCTCGGCGCCGAATACGACAAGCTGATCGATTCGAAAAATGCCGACATGAAGAACATCGGCGGCCGCTACGGCGGCGCCATCATCGCGGCGCAGTTCTTGCAGCGCTTCGTCAAGGATACGCCCTGGGCGCATCTCGACATCGCCGGCACCGCGATGGGCGCGCCGTCCAGCGAGATCAACCAGTCATGGGCCTCCGGCTTCGGCGTCAGGCTGCTCGACCGACTGATGCGCGACAATTACGAGGGGTGAGGCCTTTCAAGGCGCAATCATGGCTGACGTCCTATTCTATCACCTGACCGAATCGACGCTGGAGGATGCGCTCCCCGGCCTGCTCGAGCGCAGCGTCGATCGCGGTTGGCGCGCCGTGGTGCAGGCCGGCACTGAGGAGCGGCGCGACGCGCTGGACCAGCATCTGTGGATATTCAGAGACGATTCGTTCCTGGCGCACGCGACGGACCGCGAATCCCATCTGGCCGAGCAGCCGATCCTTTTGACCACCGGCCAGGACAATCCGAACGAGGCGCAGATACGCTTCCTGGTCGACGGCGCGGCGCCGCCGGAGCTTGGTAGTTATGAGCGCGCCGTGTTCCTATTCGACGGCCACGATGCGGCCCAGGTCGAGGCGGCGCGCATGCACTGGAAGACGATGAAGGAAGCCGGCCACGCGGTCACCTACTGGCAGCAGACTTCAGATCGGCGCTGGGAACGCAAGGCGTGAAGCTGCCGCCTTGGCTATCGTCAACCTGGGATCAGATCGCCGAGCAATCGGGTCGCGATGTCGAATAAAGAGCATCGGACCAAAAGTGGAAGAACCCTGAAAGGGTGGTTTGCTGATCGTTGAGACGCGCTACAACTGAAGCCGTTCAGCCAATTCAATGAAGTCGCTGATCACCAGGTCCCAGGCCTGATCAGGGTGCAAGTCCGTGGTCTGCGCTAATCCGTGCTCGGTCGGACGCGGGACAAAGGCTGTTCGCAATCCGCATGCCCGAGCCGCTGCAAGGTCGCCATTGTGAGCGGCCACAAGACAGATCTCATCTGGCTTCATTGCCAGGACGTCAGCGGTGCGAAGATAGGCTTCCGGCATCGGCTTGTACGCTCGCACGACTTCGGCGCCGAGGATCGCATCCCAGGGGATGCGGCTACGCTTCGCCATGTTGAGCATGAGGACGATGTTCCCGTTCGAGAGCGGCGCGATGATATAGCGGGCCTTCAGCCGTGTGAGGCCTGCCACCGCGTCCGGCCATGGCTCCAATCGGTGCCATGCCAGGTTCAGTTCGTCCAGCTCGGACGCCGGCACCGACGCCGGGTCGATCCCGAATTCTGGCAAAACAGCTTCCAGATTCTCCCGATGCAGCACGTCGAGCCGTGTAAAGGGCCGTCGGCCGCTGCGCACCTCCTCCATCGCTGGGGAGTAACGGCGGCGCCACGCATCCGCGAAAGCGGTAGGAATGGCCGTTCCGGCTCCATGCCGCTTCAGGAACGGTTCAGCTTCGCGCGCCACGCCGCTGCGCCAATCGACGACAGTGCCGAATACGTCGAATACCAAGGCACGTACACCATCCAATGGCATCACATTCGGCTCCTTGATCCGCACACTGCGTCTTTGGCATGGATCGGCCTGAGAAGTCGACCGCACGGACCCGGTCGGAAACGGGCTGGTTCGCCAACTCAGCTTGCCCTTCATGGATTAACCGGCCGTCGATCTTCTGGCAGCACCGGTTCCGTGTTCTCGACCTCATCGCCGTCATCTACCTGTCAAAAAAGTGTCAGGTGAGCTGGAATAGGCCTCGGCTTGGCCCGTTAACCCGCCATCTCAACCGGAGATGGAAGGTGCTTCCATGCTGCATAGCGTTCCCACGACGAGGGCCACAGTCGGTGCATTCGCCGATGCCGAAGGGCGGCAGGCATGGTTGTTCCGGCCGCTATCACCCAGATTGGTCATCGGCTTGCTTTCCCTGCAAGCTTGCACCTTTGTCATTCTTTACGGATTGGACGGCCTGCCGATTGAAGGCCGACTGTCGCTCTCGGTCTTCGCCGGGGTCCTGATCGCCTGGGTAGTGCTCGGCCTGCCCGACATGCCTGTGGCGCTCGCCGGCGCGCTTGCCCTTGTTGTTTCGGGTGCGGTCGACGAAGAGGCCCTCTTTGCCACGCTCGGCAGCGAAATCATCTGGCTCCTGATTGCCGCTTTCGTCATGGCGTCGGTCATGCGCAGCAGCGGTACCGCCGAGCGCCTGGCAGGCGTCGCGCTGACGCGCTGCAGGACGGTTTCCCGAATGTTCTGGGGCGCGACGCTGGTCATTGCGCTGACCGCCTTCGTGATTCCTTCTACCTCAGCCCGCGCGGCGATCCTCATGCCCGTGTTCTTCGGTCTTTCGAGTGCGATCGGCAGACCATCCGTGACCAGAGGGCTCGCGCTTCTGTTTCCCTCCGTCATCTTGCTCTCAGCCTGTGCTTCGCTGACCGGAGCTGGCGCACATCTGATTGCCGCCGATTTCATGAGGCGTGTCAGCGACACAGACATCGGCTTCGCCCACTGGGCGCTTCTCGGCGGGCCGTTCGGGTTCGTCACGAGTCTGCTTGCCTGCGGCCTGATCCAACTTCTGTTTCTGTCCGCCGAGGACCGCAGGGCCGCGATCGGCACGCTACCGGTCAGGCACCGTTCAAATTCATGCAGCGATGCTACCGTGCTGACAATCATGGGCGCGACCGTCCTGCTTTGGGCGACGAACGCGCTGCATGGACAGAATATTGCCGTCATCGCGCTCGTCGGTGCCTTGCTTGCCGCTTCCAAGCCGGTGTCGGGGATTTCGCTTAAAGAGGCGCTTAAGGGTGTCGAGTGGAACCTGCTTCTGTTCCTCGCGGCCACGCTTTTGATCGGCGAGGCGCTGCTCACCTCCGGCACCGCACGCTACCTCGTCGACCAGACGCTTGCGGCGCTCGGCGGCCACCTGTCATTAGCCCCATGGATGGTCATCGCCATCGCTGCCGTGATCTCAAGCCTGGCACATATCGTGATTATGTCTCGCACTGCGCGCGCGAGCGTCCTCATCCCAGCGGTTGCCTTGCCGCTTTCGGCGTTCGGCGTCGATCCATCGGTCCTAATCTTCGTGACGACGATCGGCAGTGGCTTCTGTCAGACGCTGATGGTCTCGGCAAAGCCGGTTCTCCTGTTCGGTTCTGCGGAGACCCTAACCTTCACACAGGCAGACCTCCTCCGGCTGGCTCTGTTCCTCTTGCCGCTCTTCGTCGCTCTGCTCGTCGCCTTCTCCTTGTTCGTCTGGCCGCTCCTTGGCCTGCCGATCGAAACACTTTCCACAATGCCCGCCAAGGCATGACTTCCGCCTGCTATTTTAGAAAGGAAACCAAAATGTCGATGACGATCCTGATTGCGCCTTCCGGTTTCAAGGAGAGCCTGACTGCCGATGAAGCGACGGCGTGCATCGCTGCCGGAATTCTACGGGCGATGCCGGACGCGACCATTCTCAAGGCGCCGATGGTCGATGGCGGGGAGGGCTTCACCAACGCACTGGTCAATCTGACCGGTGGCACGCTGCACCGGTTATCCGTCACTGGCCCGGTGGGGGACCCGGTAGACTCCTTCATCGGATTCATGGGTGGTCAGCCAGTCCGCACCGCCGTGATAGAAATGGCCGCAGCGGCGGGCCTGCGTCTCGTTCCACGGGATCGCCGCGACCCGTGCCTGACGACAAGCTTCGGCGTCGGCGAGCTCATCGGCGCCGCCCTCGATGCCGGTGCCGAGCGAATCCTGCTTGGCTGCGGCGACAGCGGCGTCAATGACGGTGGTGCCGGCATGGCCGAGGCGCTCGGCGTGCGGTTTCTCGACGATAGCGGCCGCCCGCTCGCGCGAGGCGGGGCCGCGCTCCGGCATCTCGCTTCTATCGACATGACGGGCATCGATCCCCGCCTCGCGAAGGTGCGGATCGATGCGGCCGTCAACTGGCACAATGTGCTGCTCGGACCCAAAGGTGTTGCCCGCGTGTTCGGTCCCCAGAAAGGAGCAACGCCGGCGCAGGTCGAGGAGCTTGCTGCAGCGATGGAAGTCCATGCCAAGGCGATCGAGCGTGCGACCGGCATTCAGGTTGACACCGCTCCGGGTGCCGGCGCATCGGGCGGCCTAGGAGCAGCCGTGCTCGGCCTTCTTCTGGGCCGGCTCCATCCGCGCTACGAGATCGTGATGCAGTATCTTGACCTCGACGCGTTGATCGATCGCGCGAACCTGGTGATCACCGCCGAGGGAAGCCTGGATGGCCAAACGCCCTATGGCAAGGTGCCATCCGAGGTGGCGCGCCGCGCCAAGCTGCGCGGCCTGCCCGTCATTGCACTCGCCGGAACGATTGGCAAAGGTGTGACGCTCAACTTCGAGCACGGCATTGATGCCTTCGCCAGCATTCTCAAACGGCCGTGCTCACTGGAGGAAGCGATCGAAAATGCCGGCAAGCTGCTGACGCGAGCCGCCGAGGATGCCGTGCGCCTGATGAGCGTTGGTATAAGGCTCGCCCGACCTCCAGCCCGCATTGTGCGGCGCATGGCAGAAAACGGCCTGGTATGCCACAGCGGCGACACCGGACTATTGCGGCCTCATAGCGATTAAAGCCGAAAAGGGGCTTTAGAGATCCGTCCTACCCGGCGATTTGCCTTAGCGAATGCGAACTCCGACCCACGAGCGCCAGTTGCCTCGAACGTCAGCTTTCGAGATGCCATCTCGGTAGGGGGAATGACCGACTAGGGTCACGGTTTCCGCTTCAACTTCTGGCGGAGAAGGGTCGTGAGCCGCAATTCAAACTGAGATGCTGCCCAGCCACTTGACGAAAGGATGACCGCGCGCAAAACTGCTAAGATGTCAGACCAATTTTGGATGTAGGTGGCCATGGCGCGCGGCGAACTGTCCGGGGCCACGCGTGTGGCAATCGCCACGCTCCCGCCGCTGGATCGCGGCAAGCAGGTCATGGAAGCGCTGGCCGACTATGTCGAGCGCGCCGCGCTGAAGAGCGGTGACCGGCTTCCGACCGAGCGCGAATTGATGGCCGCGCTTTCCGTCGGACGCTCGACGATACGGGAGGCGATGGGACGTTTCGAAGCGCTCGGCGTCACCGAGACCCGCAAAGGCAGCGGCACCTATCTGCTCAAGCCGATATCCGCCGGCACGATCCACTTGCCGCTGTCGCTCGATACGGCAGAGCTGCGCGACGGCCTCTTGCACACCCTTGAGGTGCGCCGCGGCATCGAGGCCGAGGCGAGCATGATCGCGGCGCGGCGGCGCACGACCGACGATCTGCGGACGATCGAGGAAAAACTCATCGAGATGGAGCGCGTCCATTTTGCCACCGGCACGTCGGGTCCGGAAGACCTGGCCTTTCACCTAGCCGTCTACGACGCCACGCATAACCCGCTTTTTCGACAGCTCCTGGGGCAGATGCGCGAAGCGTTCGAGCGCTTCTGGGACCATCCTTTCGATCGCCAGGATTTCGCGCGGCGATCGTTTCCGCATCACCGCGAGCTGTTCGATGCCATCGTCGCCAGGGACGCGGAGCTGGCACGCGGAAGAACGCTGAAGATCCTCGAGATCGTGGAAGAGGATATCGAGGAAATGTCGAAATGAACGGTCCCGATTTTTTCGACCAGGCATCGTTGATCGCCGCGCATGACGAGGGCAACGCCTTCGATGCCGTCGTGCCGCCGATCGTGCAGACTTCGCTCTTCACCTTCCCGAACTATGACGAGATGCTCGAGACATACCGCGGCGAAAAAGTGCGACCGACCTACACGCGCGGGCTGAACCCGACCGTGCGCATGTTCGAGGAAATGCTCGCAAAACTGGAAGGCGCCGAGGACGCTATCGGTTTTGCTAGCGGAATGTCCGCCATCTCGTCGGCAGTTCTGAGTTTCGTCGAGCCGGGCGACCGCATCGTCGCGGTCAGGCACATCTACCCGGACGCGTTCCGGCTGTTCGGGACGCTGCTCGCGCGCATGCGCATCGAGGTGACCTATGTCGACGGGCGCGACGAAGCGGCCGTCGCAAGCGCCCTGCCTGGCGCCAAGCTGTTCTATATGGAAAGCCCGACCAGCTGGGTCATGGAAACGCATGACATCGCTGCGCTCGCTGCGCTGGCGAAGTCCCGTGGCATCCCGACCATCATCGACAACAGCTGGGCCAGCCCGGTCTTCCAGCGGCCGCTGTCGCTCGGCGTCGATATTGTGGTCCACTCCGCGTCCAAATATCTGGGCGGCCACAGCGATGTCGTGGCCGGCGTGGTCGCGGGCTCGAAGGACTTGATCGGCCGCATCCGCGGCGAAGCCTATCCATATCTCGGCGGCAAACTGTCCCCATTCGATGCCTGGCTCTTGATCCGTGGCTTGCGCACGCTGCCGATCCGCATGCGCGCGCATCAGGCCTCCGGCCTCGAAATCGCACGGCGCCTGCAGGATCATCCGATCGTCGAGAAGGTCTGCCATCCGGGGTTAGCCAACCTGCTTCCCGCCGGGCTCACCGGCACGTCGGGCCTGTTCTCATTTGTCTTCCGCGACGGCATCGACATCCGGACGTTTGCCGACCGCCTCAAGCTGTTCAAACTGGGCGTGTCGTGGGGCGGCCACGAAAGCCTCATCGTGCCCGGCGAGGTCGTGCTGCAGCAGAAGGCCCAACCCAATTCCGCGATGGCGTTCGGCGTCCATCCGCGGTCCGTGCGTCTCCATGTCGGCCTCGAGGGAACCGAGGCGCTGTGGAGTGACCTGGAAACGGCGATCACAGCCGCTTCCGAAGAAAAGACCTGAAGCAACCAGACAAGAAGGGAACGGAAAATGAAGAAGCTTCTTATCGCGGCATTCGCCACCGTGCTGATGTCGGGTGCTGCACTCGCCGACACGACGCTGAAGCTCGTGGAGGTGATCACCAGCCCCGAGCGCACCGAAACCCTGAAATCGATCGTCTCCAAATTCGAGGCTGCCAACCCGGGCACAAAGGTCGAGGTCATCTCGCTACCCTGGGGCGAGGCGTTCCAGAAATTCGCGACCATGGTGTCCGCCGGTGAAATTCCCGACGTCATGGAGATGCCGGACACGTGGCTCTCGCTCTATGCCAACAACGGCCTTCTCGAAAGCCTAGAACCCTATCTTGCCAAATGGGAGCACACCTCGGGCCTCACCGATCGCGCGCTAGAGCTCGGCCGCGACGTGAACAACACCGCCTACATGCTGCCCTATGGTTTCTATCTTCGGGCGATGTTCTACAACAAGAAGCTGTTCCAGGAGGCTGGTGTCGCCGAGCCGCCCAAGACGATGGACGAGTTCGTGGCGGCGTCGGAGAAAGTCTCCAAGCTTCCGGGCAAATATGGCTACTGCCTGCGCGGCGGGCCGGGTGGTCTCAACGGCTGGATGATGTTCGGCGCAACCATGGCCGGCTCCAACAAATTCTTCAATGAAGACGGCACCTCGACGATGAACAGCGAAGGCTGGGTCAAGGGACTGACCTGGGTCGTCGACCTCTACAAGAAGGGATTGGCGCCGAAGGACAGCGTCAACTGGGGCTTCAACGAAATCGTCGCCGGTTTCTACACCGGCACCTGTGCCATGCTCGATCAGGATCCAGACGCGCTGATCGCAATCGCCGAGCGGATGAAGCCGGAAGACTACGGCGTCATGACCATGCCGAAGGGGCCGTCCGGCAAGACGTTTCCGACCATCGGCTACGCCGGTTGGTCGATGATGGCGGCCAGCCAGAACAAGGACCTCTCCTGGAAGCTGATCGAAACGCTCGAAGGGCCCGAGGGCAATGTCGAGTGGAACAAGCGCACCGGAGCGCTGCCGGTCCACAAGTCGGCCGAAAAGGATCCGTTCTACGCGAGCGAGCAGTTCAAGGGCTGGTTCGCCGAACTCGAGGACAAGGATGCGGTGCCGACGGTCATGCCGACCTACCTCGAGGAGTTCGCCTTCTTCAAGGACTCGATGGTCATCAAGACCAGTCAACAGGCCCTGCTCGGCGACATCACGCCCGAGGAAATGGCCAACCAGTGGGCCGACTATTTGACCAAGGCGCAGCAGAAATTCCTGGCCAAGAAATAAACGGCGCACCGCGAGCTTCGGAGCCGCTTATCGCGGGCGGCTCCGAATAGGTCTCGTCCATGGTCGATTGGAAGGATGGCGAATTGGAACGAAAGCGTTAGCTGATGGTTTTTGACGCCACCGCCGGCCTCCCGGAATCGCGCCGCCGGTCGCTGGTCGACCGGATCACGCGCCACGCCGAGCCATATCTTTACACCGCCCCGGCGCTGATTCTGATCGTCACCATCATGCTGGCACCGCTGGTGCTTGGCCTGTCCTACGCATTCCGCGACGTGCACTTGCTCAATCCCTTCTCTGGCGGCTATGTCGGGCTCGATCATTTTCGCACCCTTTATGACGACGACAATTTCTATCGGGCGCTGCGCAACACGCTATGGTGGACCGGCGCATCCGTCTTGCTGCAATTCGTGTTCGGCCTGATCCTGGCGCTGTTGCTCGACCGGCCGTTTGCCGGCCGCGCCATCGCGCAGGCGCTGGTGTTCCTGCCCTGGGCGGTGCCGACCTTCCTGACCGGGCTCAATTGGGCGTGGCTGTTCAATCCCGTCATCGGACCGCTGCCGCATTGGCTTTATGCCCTCGGCCTCATGAGCGAGCCAGCCAACATCCTTTCAAATCCGCAGCTTGCCATGTGGGGACCAATCATTGCCAACGTCTGGTGGGGCATTCCCTTCTTCGCCATCACGCTGCTGGCCGCGCTCCAGGCCATCCCGCGCGACCTCTACGAAGCGGCGGCGATCGACGGCGCCGGTGCGGTCAGGCGGTTCACATCGATCACCTTGCCGTTCCTTGCGCCGACCATTGCGATCACCGTGCTGTTGCGCACCGTCTGGATCTCGAATTTCGCCGACCTGATCATCGTCATGACCAGCGGCGGGCCGGCCGACCGCACGCAGATCGTCGCGAGCTACATCTTCACGCAGGCTTTCAGAGCGCTCGATTTCGGCTATGCCTCGGCCATTGCGCTGGTGCTGCTCGTCCTGCTGCTCGCCTATTCGATGCTGATCGTCATGCTGCGGCAAGTCCTGATGGACCGGGCCTGACGGATCGGGGATGACCAGATGAACAGGTATTCGATCTTCGGCACCGCGCTGCACCGCCTGGCGATCCTCTGCTACGTGGTCTTTGCGCTGTTCCCGCTGTTCTGGCTGTTGAAAGTATCGGTCACGCCGAACGACCTGCTCTATTCGGAGGGCGTGCGGATGTGGCCGTCGCGGATGAGCTTTGAACATTTCCGCTTCGTGCTGGCCCACAGCGCATTCCCGATCTTCTTCAGGAACAGCATGATCGTTGCCGGCGCGACGGCCGTGATCGTGACGCTGCTCGCGTCCCTCTCTGGCTATGCGCTGTCGCGCTTCACCTTTCGCGGCAAATACTGGCTGGTCGCACTGATGCTGCTCACCCAGATGTTTCCATTGGTGATGCTGGTCGCGCCGATCTTCAAGATGCTCTCGCCGCTCGGGCTGACCAACAGCCTGACCGGACTGGTCGTCGTCTACACCGCCTTCAACATTCCCTTCGCGACATTCCTGATGCAGTCGTTCTTCGACGGCATTCCCAAGGAGTTGGAGGAGGCGGCCAAGATCGATGGCGCCACGCAGTTCATGGCATTTCGCCAGATCGTCCTGCCGCTGACGCTGCCGGGCATTGCCGCGACGCTGGGTTTTGTGTTCACCGCCGCGTGGAGCGAACTGCTGTTCGCGCTGATGCTGATTTCGGGCAACAGCGCCGCCACGTTTCCGGTCGGTCTGCTCACCTTCGTGTCGAAGTTTTCGGTCGATTTCGGGCAGATGATGGCGGCCGGCGTGCTGGCGCTGATCCCGGCCTGCCTCTTCTTCCTGTTCATCCAGCGCTATCTGGTCCAGGGCCTGACGGCCGGCGCGGTCAAGGGCTGAGTGAGGTTTCATGGCATCGATCGACATCCGCAACGTTCGCAAGAATTTCGGCATCGTCTCCGTGCTGCACGGCGTCGATCTGGCGATAAAGAACGGCGAGTTCGTGGTGCTCGTGGGTCCGTCTGGCTGCGGCAAGAGCACGCTGCTGCGCATGATCGCCGGGCTCGAGGAGGTGACCGAAGGCGAGATCCGGATCGACGGCGTGCGCGTCAATGAGCGGGCACCTAAGGACCGCGACATCGCCATGGTGTTCCAGTCCTACGCGCTCTACCCGCATATGAACGTCGCCGAGAACATGAGCTATGGCCTGCGGATCCGGAAGGCCGCCCGCGAGAAGATCACAGCCGCCGTCAGCAACGCGGCCAGGAAGTTGGAGCTGCAGCCGCTGCTTGCGCGGAGGCCGAAGGCACTGTCGGGCGGTCAGCGCCAGCGCGTGGCGATGGGCCGCGCGATCGTGCGACAGCCCAAGGCATTCCTGTTCGACGAGCCGCTGTCCAATCTCGACGCGCGCTTGCGTGAGCAGATGCGGGCAGAGATCAAGAAGCTGCACCGCGATCTCGGCGCGACCTCGATCTATGTCACCCACGACCAGATCGAGGCGATGACACTGGCCGACCGGATTGTCGCCATGCATGAGGGCGTGGTGCAGCAGGTCGGCAGCCCGCTGGAACTTTACGACCGCCCGGCCAACCTGTTCGTCGCCGGCTTCATCGGATCGCCGGCCATGAATTTTCTGTCGGCACGCTATGAGGTCACTGGGAGCACGGCCGGCGCACGACTGCCTGATGGAACGCTGATTGCGCTGCCGTCAGCCTATCAACTCGAGGAAGGCGCGGCGGTGACGCTCGGCATCCGGCCGGAGCATGTCGAGATGTCGCCGGCTTCGGAGAGCAGCCTGAGGGCGACGGTCGACCTGATCGAGCCGACCGGCTTCGGCATCATTCTGCACCTTGGCCTGCATAGCCTGCCGTTCAACGTCTTCACGCTCGATCGGGCTGCGCTTACGGCCGGTCCGACGGTGACGGTCGCTTTCCCGCCGCAACATTTGCATTTGTTCGATGGGACTGGAAAGCGCGCATTGGAATCGGGCCTCCAGAAGAGGAAGAGCTGATCCTCCGTTCGGTTTCAGATCATTCGAATTTTCCCAAAACCGGTTCCCACCCTAGAGGCCGATGCTATTGTCTATCTTGGCACCGCCGAATTCGATACGACATTCGATCTCGGCCTCGACATGGGTCCTGGACGAGATGGAACGCGCCCGCGACGGCGCTAGACCATGATCCCGAACCGAAGGTCAGCGAAGCAAAAGTGGGAACCGGTTTTCGGATAAGATCATGGTCAAACAACAAGAGGGCTAGGTAGTTGAGCGCATGCGCTTTCTGTTTCTTCTGATCCTGCTCGCCGGCACCGGCATCGGCGTCGTCTATCCCTGGGCGATGACCAATTTCTCCGGCCATGAGATCGGCACCTGGCGGGTCTACGAACAGGGCCGGTTCAAGCCGGTGACGGTGCCGCTGGCCGCTCGCGACGCGCCGGTGCGGGTGCTGGTCGACCTCACCGCCAGGGCCGAACGTATCGTCGTCTCGCAACAGCGCACGGTGCTGACGCTGACCGCCGCCACCGGCGGCAGAACGGTGCTCGCCTCGACGCTGCAGTTCACCCATTCGGAGAATCCGCGCCAGGTCAGCCCGCAACTGCCGGACAAGGTCTTCCGCGATGAGGCAGGCCTGATCGCGACGGTCAGCCCCGGCCCCTACATCTTCACCGTTGGCCCCGGCGATGCCGAGGGCATCGAGATGCGGGCGGTGGACCTCTTGCTGCGCTCCGGCGTCGGCGAGATCGACAGCCGGGCGCGGCCGGTCGGGTTTTCGCTGATGGCGGCCGGCCTGATCGGATTGCTGTTAGCGCTGCGTTTCGGCGGCGGCGGCCGGCCGCAAAATCCGAATTCGCAGCCGCCACCGCCGCGCTGGGGCAGGGGCTCGAATTAGCTCGTGAATTATCGCCACGCCTATCACGCCGGAAACTTCGCCGATGTCGTCAAGCATGTCGTGCTGAGCCGGCTCGTCGAATATCTGAAACAGAAGGACAAGGCGTTTCGCGTCATCGACACCCATGCCGGCATCGGCCGCTACGACCTGTCGTCGACCGAAGCGCAAAAGACCGGCGAATGGCAAGGCGGCATCGGCCGGCTGGTCGATGCCGCATTGGATGCGCCGGCGGCAGCACTCCTGGCGCCTTATCTGGAAGCCGTCCGTTCGCTCAATCCCGAAGGCGGCGTGAAAAAATATCCGGGCTCGCCGCTGATCGCGCGTCATCTCATGCGCAAGCAGGACCGGCTGTCGGCGATCGAATTGCATCGCCAGGATGCCGCTAAGCTGAGGGCGCTGTTCCAAGGCGATTTCCAGACCCGGGTGATCGAGCTCGACGGCTGGCTGGCGCTCGGCGCGCATCTGCCGCCGAAGGAAAAGCGCGGCCTCGTGCTGGTCGATCCGCCGTTCGAGGAGGAGGGCGAGTTCGCCCGCTTGGTCGACGGGCTGCAGAAAGCGCACAAGCGCTGGCCGGGCGGGATCTATGCGCTGTGGTACCCGGTCAAGGATCGCAAGGCGGTCGCCGCCTTCCGGAAGGCGCTGGTGCAGTCGGGCATTCCGAAGCTGCTCGACATCGGCTTCGAGATCAGGCCGCCATCGGCCGAGCCCAGCCTCGACGGCAGCGGCATGGTGGTGGTCAACCCGCCGTTCACGCTGGAAGGTGAATTGCGCACGCTGCTGCCGGCGCTACATAGGCTTCTCGTGGTCGAACAGCCGGCGCACTGGACGCTGGAATGGCTGGCGGCATAGGGCGGCAGAGCGCCTGCCTCGGTTGAAGGCAATTTCAAACTAAGAAACCATCGTCTCTACAACCGCTTGACCGCGCGCAAGCGAATCCGCACAGTGCGCGCAGATCGACCATAAGAGGCTGCCATGACTCGCTTCGCCCAATCCGCCCTTGCCGCACTGATCGCCCTTTGCACGCCGCTCGGCACATCCCTCGCTGTCACTCAGGCAGCAAAGGCGGCCGACCTTGCCGTCTATACCGACGAAGACAGCGGCGTTTGCGGCGAGGCCTGGGTGCTGAACAAGATCACCAGCCGCTTCTCCTACCAGGTGCACCACGTGCCGAATCTGCCCGATGTGGAGATCACCGATTTCCAGCGCATCCACCAGCACCGCTATTTCCCGGCCAACGACACCTGGCCGATCGGCCGCCGTTATTGCGGCGCCACCGTCAGCCTCTCCGACGGCCACGCCCGCACCATCTGGTATCTGATCGAGGAAGGGCAGGGCTTTGCCTCGATCGGCGACAACGTCGAATTCTGCGTCTCGGGCTTCGACCGCTGGATGGTCTACAACGGTCGCTGCCGCGTCCTGCGCTGAACGCGTTTAACTGGCTGCTCCGCCTCATCGAGAATTTTGCGAAGGAAGGCGACGTGACCGCGAAAGGCGCGTCGTCCGATTGACGTCGCCCTGACGCGCGTTTGCGGCCGGCGTCCGACGAACAGCTTTTCGACATCGATATATCCCGCCTTGGCAAGCGTATCGATATGCGCGCCGAGATTGCCGTCAGTCGCATCGACGATGGCCTTCAATCGGGTGAATTCCAGCGCTTCGCGCCTTTCCAGAGAATTCAGCGTCGCCATGATCCTGAGCCGCACGCTCTGGTGGATGATTTCGTCGGCAGCCATCATCGGGCCTGCTGTGGTGTCCGGCGTTCAGTCTCACTGATCTCGGCCAGCGCTACTCGATCTTGCGCGAATGACATTGCGCTGCTCCCGCGTACTGCAGAATACTCTGTGAGATGGAGTAATCTGTCAATCCTAGCAAAAAGGAACGATGCAAGCGAAGGCCGTTGCCCTCATAGAGATCAGGCAAGCTCATGGCGCAGAACGGATCGCGCTTTGCTTTTGTCGCTTGTGTAGACCGTCCGTTTGCACAAGACGACGAGATCAATGAAGCAGCGCATCATGGTGTTGCCGGTCGATGATCAACGAGCAAAAACGCTTGCTAACCTTCAGCGTTTCGTAGCGGGATTGGTTCCGGTAAAGCGGGCAGAATGTCTGTCGCAAACCCTCGGCAAAGGTCGAAGAGCAGCAGCGGCATTTTGTGAAATCAGCGCGAGCTTGTGTCGCCTGTAACCAAAACTTAAACTGCAAAATTCATGCTGATGCTTCGCTGGCTAGCAAGCCGCGAGTCAGATATGCATTGCACGCCGGGTCACTAATGGCCGTCGGCACAACGGAAGGGGCATGACATGGCTAAACAGTCATCCAAAGCGCCGGCATCCAAGTCACCGGCAAAGAAGTCACCAGCAAAGAAAGCACCGGCAAAAGCAGCGGCGGCGAAAGTCGCAACCGCTGTGAAGAAAGCGGCACCTGCTGCCAAGCCGAAGGCCGCCGCGGCCAAGGCAAAAGCAGCGCCGGCCAAGAAGCCGGCCGCGAAAGCCGCGGCAAAACCGGCAGTGAAGAAAGCAGCGCCTGCCAAGGCCAAAGCGGCACCTGCCAAGGCCAAGGCTGCGCCGGCCAAGGCAAAAGCAGCTCCGGCCAAGAAGCCAGCTGCAAAGGCCGCGGCAAAGCCGGCAGTGAAAAAAGCTGCACCTGCCAAGACTGCACCGGCCAAGAAGGCTGCGCCCGCAAAGAAAGCGGCGGCAGCGAAGTCTTCCGCAGCCGTGAAGAAAGCAGCGCCTGCGGCCAAGCCGAAGGCGGCGCCTGCGAAGGCGAAGGCCAAGAAGTAAATCGCCTTTCTTCGCACGCGGAGGGCAGTACTGAGGACAGTTGAGGGCGGGTGCCGGACAGGCGCCTCGCTCGCTGGTTCGGTGCTCGGGCGAGCAGACAGAGGCGGAGGGAAGACAGCTTTTCGCAGCTCCCAGGACTTCGCCCTACGGCGAAGTCCGGTGGGGCATTTCCTTGCGCCCGGAAGGACAGATCTGCTCACGTCTGCTCTGCTTATCGCGTCTAGATCGATGTTGAGACAACTGCTGCTTGCTGGCGGCTGGTTTTCCCGCTTTTGGCCGTTGATCGGCGGAAGCTGATCGGTCAACAGTGCCCGCTGGCAAACAGGAACCCGATCATGCCCAGACTGCTCTACGCTGCCACGTCCCCCTACAGTTCAAAGGTGCGCATGGCCGCGCTTTATGCCGGCATTGCCGTCGATCTCGTGCCGGTAAAAACCGAAGACAAGCCGGCTGAGCTGATCGGCGCCAACCCGCTCGGCAAGATTCCAACGCTGGTGCTCGACGACGGTCGTTCGATTCACGACAGCCGCGCCATTACCCAGCATCTCAATCGCGTGTCGAAGAACGCGCTGTTTCCGCGCAATTCCGACAAGCGCCTTGAGGCGGAAGTGCTTGAAGCGCTGGCCGATGGCATCTGCGACTGCGCGCTGTCAATGGTCTATGAGCGGCGCACGCGCCCCGAAGACATGGTGTACCAGCCCTGGCTCGACCGCCAGTGGGCGAAAATAACCGGCGCGCTCGATCTGCTCAACGCCAATCCGCCAAAGCTGCCCAAGAAGATCACCGCTGGCCAGATGGCGCTGCGCGCCTGCCTTGGCTATCTCTCACTGCGCTTTGCCGGAAAATGGGAAAAGGGCCGCAGCCGGCTGGTCCGCTGGGCAGCGCGTTTCGACGAGAAGTTCCCGGAGCTGAAACCCTGCGTTCCGGGGTGAGTGCCTGAAGCGGGGCTGCCGACCGATGGGTGGCGATTTGATCTGTCGTTTACTTGCCCTGATCATTTGTCTGTCCGCTTGCGCTGGCATTGGGCTTGAACTCAGCACCTTGATGAATGGTGGCGCCTCGATATTCGGCTCGCTATGGGTGTTGATTGGATATTTCACGATCCTGACCAACGGTCTGGTCGCCGTCGTATTCGGAGCCGCCGCATTCCTCGGGGAGCGTTTCGATCACCCACGGTTGGTGGCGGGGGTTGCCGCCGTCATGGCCTTGGTCGGCGTGATTTTCGCGTTGCTGCTCCAAGGGCTGCGCACCTTGGCTGGCGCCACCGCTGAAGCAAACTTTCTGCTCCATCAGCTCAACCCTGTTCTTGTCGTATTGTTCTGGCTGCTGTTCACGCGAAAGGGGACGCTCTCGTGGCGCGATCCGCTTCTCTGGGCGCTCTATCCCCTGGTGTATCTAGCCTATGCCCTGGCTCGTGGCGCCGCTGAAGGGAAATACGCTTACCCGTTCATAGATGTGTCCGCGAATGGCTGGGTCGGGGCGATGTCAAATGCCGTCGTGATCGCTCTCGGTTTTGTCGCAGCAGCCGAAGCCCTGGTTCTGGTCGACAGGGTGCTGGCTCGACGCTGAACTTGAGATCACGCATGGCTGTGCCGACAGGCAGGCGCCGGGCACAAAAAAAGCCGGGCACGAGGCCCGGCTTTTTCGTGTCGTGGCTTGGACGACTTAGAACTTCATACCGACGCCGAAGGTGACGCGGTTGTCGCTGGACTTGACCTTGCCAACACCGTCAAAGTCCTTGTCGCCGAAGTCGGTGTAGCGATACTCGACACGGCCGAACACATTGTCGGTGATCTTGATGTCGGTGCCGACGCCGGCCGTCCAGCCGAGCATGGTGTTTTCGTCGCTGACGCCACCGGCTTCGATCTCCTGGTTCTTCAGCGCGCCGCCGGCGGTGCCGTAGAGCAGGATCTCCGGGGTGACGGCGTAGCCGAGGCGGGCGCGCAGCGAGCCTTCGAAGCCGCCTTTAGCCTCGATGCCAGCATCGTCGCCCTCGATGCCGCTATAGCCGATATCGGCTTCAGCACCGTACACGAAGTTGTCCTGCTGCCACTGATAGCCGCCGAAGACGCCGCCGACAAAACCGTCGGTGCCGACGTCGACGTCGGCATCCGTGGCATCGGCATGGCCGCTGAAGCCGTAGCCGACGCTCACACCGGCATAGGGACCGGCCCAGGACGCGACGGGAAGTTCGGCGATCGGGGCGGGTGCCGGCGGCTCTTCCGAGATCACGTCAGCAGCATAGGCGGTTCCGCCGAGGGCGAAAAGCCCGAACGCCACCGCCAGCGGTCGCGCAAATTTAAGATTGGCTTGCATTGTTCTTTACTCCTTAAGCCACAGGCACAGGCTTGCTTTTCACGAGCGCCCTCAACCCGCCGGGGGGATAAACGGATCTGGCGCTCAACGGTTCCGAATGTCGTGTCGAAATACGGCTGAAGCGAACCTGAACTTGGGTCATTACCGGGCACGAATGAGGCCGAACTTTGACGTTGCATCTGCGCAACAGATGGTGTCAGGAGGCTTTGCAATGCTGCGCTGAACACGGCTTGGAGCAAGGAGTCCAGCACCCTATATTGCGGTCTGGCGGCCGAGTCCCTGGCCAGTTGCGAAAGACCGATCCGGCCGCTTTGCCACAATGCTGCCCAAGGTACGAACGGCATTTAACGCTTGGCCGGCCATATTTCGCCGTCGGGCTGAAATCGAGGCCATTGAGGATTGACAGGATGAGCAAGGCCGCTGGAACGGCACTGGTGACGGGCGGGGGCAAGCGGATCGGCAAGGCTATCGTCGAGGATCTTGCCGCGAACGGTTTTGCCGTCGCCATCCATTGCAACCGCTCGCGGGCCGAGGCGGAAGCGCTGGCCGCGCGGATCAATGGCGGCCATTTTGGCCAGGATGGCCGCGCCGCTGTGGTCGCCGCCGACCTGACCGATATGGCCGCGGTCGGCGACCTGGTCGGCCGCGCCGAAGCCGCGCTCGGACCTGTTACACTGCTGGTCAACAATGCCTCGCTGTTCGTGGACGATACGGTTCAGGACTTCGACTGGCTTGCCTGGGACCGCCACTTCGCCATCCATGTGAAGGCGCCGGCACTTTTGGCGCAAAAATTCGCCCGCGCGCTGCCGGAAGGCCAGGAAGGGCTGATCGTCAATATGATCGACCAGCGCGTTTGGCGCCCGACGCCACGCTATTTCTCCTATGCGCTGTCGAAATCGACATTGTGGACGCAGACGCAGATGATGGCGCAGGCGCTGGGACCTCGTATTCGCGTCAACGCCATCGGCCCCGGCCCGACGCTGAAGAGCGCACGCCAGGACGACAGCGATTTTGCCGCTCAGGTCGACGGCCTGATCCTGAAGCGCGGCCCGGAATTGCCTGAATTCGGCGCCACCATCCGCTATCTCTGGGGCGCGCGCTCGGTCACCGGCCAGATGATAGCGCTCGACGGCGGCCAGCACCTTGCATGGCAGACGCCGGATGTGACAGGCATTGTCGAATGAGTCCCATGGACCAGAAACACAAACGAGGCAGCGCCGCCGACGACCTGCCCCCCGATATCGACATCGAGGACGAGGCGGCGGAGGAGATCGTCGAGTCTTCAGCTCCCGGTCCCAGTGGCCCGGAGGTCGCCTTCACCGCCATCGATTGGACGCCGCATGCCGGCGATGCCGACGGCATGGTCGGCGCCGAAGTCATCCAGACACTGGTCAAACGGCTGCCCAACGCGCCCGGCGTCTACCGCATGATGAATGCCGCAGGCGACGTGCTCTACGTCGGCAAAGCCCGCAGCCTGAAGAAACGGGTGACCAATTACGCGCAAGGCCGTTTCCACACCAGCCGCATCGGCCGGATGGTGCGCGAGACGTCGACGATGGAATTCGTCGTCACCCGCACCGAGATCGAAGCGCTGCTGTTGGAAGCCAACCTTATCAAGCGCTTGCGGCCGCGCTTCAATGTTCTGATGCGGGACGACAAGTCGTTCCCCTATATCCTGCTGACCGGCGATCATGTCTCGCCCGGCATCTACAAGCATCGCGGCGCGCGTTCGCGCAAGGGCGACTATTTCGGCCCCTTCGCCTCGGCCGGCGCGGTCGGCCGCACCATCAATTCGCTGCAGCGCGCCTTCCTGCTCAGGAGCTGCACCAACTCCTTCTACGAGAACCGCACCCGGCCTTGCCTGCTGTTCCAGATCAAGCGCTGCGCCGGCCCGTGCACCGGCGAGATCTCGCATGGCGACTATGCCAGGCTGGTCGCCGAGGCGAAGGACTTCCTCTCCGGCCGCAGCCAGAAGGTGAAGACCGATATCTCCGCCGCCATGCAGCAGGCCTCGGAAAATCTCGATTTCGAGAGGGCCGCCATCTATCGCGACCGGCTGGCGGCGCTGTCGCATGTGCAGAGCCACCAAGGCATCAACCCGCAGACCGTTGACGAGGCCGATGTCTTCGCCATCCACCAGGAAGGCGGCCAGGTCTGCATCCAGGTGTTCTTCTTCCGCACCGGCCAGAACTGGGGCAACCGCGCCTATTTCCCCAAGGCCGATCCGGCGCTGGAGGGATCGGAAGTGCTGGGCTCGTTCCTGGCGCAATTCTATGATGACAAGCCGACGCCGCGCGCCATCCTGTTGTCGCATGGTGTCGAGGACCAGGAATTGCTGGCGGAGGCTCTCTCCACCCGCGCGGGTCGCAAGGTGGCGATCTCGGTGCCGCAGCGCGGCGAGAAGAAGGATTTGACTGACAACGCACTGCAGAATGCCCGCGAGGCGCTCGGCCGCCGACTGGCCGAAACCTCGACGCAAGGGCGGCTGCTCACTGGCTTCGCCGAGACCTTCGGCCTGAAAAAGCCGCCGGCGCGCATCGAGGTCTACGACAACTCGCACATCATGGGCACCAACGCCGTCGGCGCCATGGTCGTCGCCGGGCCGGAAGGCTTCGTCAAGAACCAGTACCGGAAATTCAACATCCGCTCGACCGAGATCACGCCGGGAGACGATTTCGGCATGATGCGCGAGGTGATGGAGCGGCGCTTTTCGCGGCTGCTGAAGGAACATGGCGATGTGCCGCAGAGCGAACTGCCGGCGGACGACGCCGCCCCGAGTGAACAGGAGGACGACATCGAGGACACCGGCGGTTTCCCGGCCTGGCCCGACGTCATCCTCATCGACGGCGGCCAGGGCCAGATGACGGCGGTGCGAAAAGTGCTCGCCGATCTCGGCATCGAGGACCGTGTCGTGGCAATCGGCATCGCCAAGGGACAGGACCGTGACGCCGGCCGCGAACGCTTCTTCGTCAGGGGCAGGGATTCGTTTTCGCTCCCAGTTCGTGATCCGGTGCTCTACTTCGTCCAGCGGCTGCGCGACGAGGTTCACCGCTTCGCCATCGGCTCGCACCGCGCCCGCCGCAAGAAGGAGATGGTCAAGAGCCCGCTCGACGAGATCAGCGGCATCGGTCCCGGCCGCAAGCGTGCGCTGCTCATGCATTTCGGCACCGCCAAGGCGGTTAGCCGCGCCGCGATCGAGGATTTGGTCAAGGTCGATGGTATATCCGAGCAGGTGGCGAAGCTGGTCTACAACCATTTTCACGAGAGTTGATGGATTGCTATTTTCGGTTGGTCCATCGACTATCGCCTGTTGACCCCCCACATTCGCTTCTGATTTGAGTACGCAGGCAGAAAGAGTTCCCAAAAATATGGCCCAGCGCGCATTCAACCTGCCCAACATGCTCACCTACGCCCGCATCCTTGCGGTGCCGCTGGTTGTGCTGTGTTTTTTTCTCGAAGGGCATCTGAAGTCGAGCGACTTCGCCCGCTGGTCGGCGCTGATCATTTTCCTGCTCGCCTCGATCACCGACTATCTCGACGGCTATCTGGCGCGCGCCTGGCAGCAGACCTCGAATATCGGCAAGATGCTCGACCCGATCGCCGACAAGTTGCTGGTCGCTACTTGCCTGCTGCTGCTGGCGGCCGACACCGATCGCCATGCCGGCATCGCCGGCTGGTCGCTGTGGGCGGCGATCATCATCCTGTGCCGCGAGATCCTGGTCTCGGGCCTGCGCGAATATCTGGCGGCGCTGAAGGTCTCGGTGCCGGTGACGCAGCTGGCAAAGTGGAAGACCGCCATCCAGATGGTCGCCATCGCCTTCCTGCTGGCGGGACCTGCCGGCGACAAGATCTTCCCGCTGACCACGCAGACCGGGCTGGTGCTGTTGTGGATCGCCGCCTTAGTCACGCTTTATACCGGCTACGACTATTTCCGCGCCGGCCTCAAGCACATCATGGACGAGTAGGATGTCGACGAAGCTCATTTATTTCGCCTGGGTGCGCGAGCGGATCGGCAAGCAGGAAGAGGATGTCGAATTGCCCGCCGGCATCGAGACCGTAGCCGACCTGCTGCGCTGGCTGAAATCGCGCGGCGAGGAGTACGAGAACGCGCTGCAATATCCTGATGTGATCCGCGTCGCCATCAACCAGGAACATGTCGAGCACCGCGAGAAGATATCAGGCGCGCGCGAGATCGCGCTGTTCCCGCCGATGACGGGTGGCTGAAATGCCTGGCGCGGTCGTGCCGACGGTGCGTATCCAGGCGGAGGATTTCGATGTCGCCGCCGAGATCATCAAGATGACGCAAGACCGCGCCGACATCGGCGCCGTGGTGACTTTCTCGGGTCTCTGCCGCGATGAGGCGGGCAGGCTCGCGGCACTCGAGCTCGAACATTATCCCGGCATGGCCGAGGCCGAGATCGGTCGCATCGCCGCCGAAGCGGTCGGCCGCTGGCCGCTGCAGGGGCTCACCGCCATCCATCGCCATGGCAGGATAGCGCCAGGCGAAAACATCGTGCTGGTGGTCGCGGCCTCCGCGCACCGGCAGGCGGCGTTCGAGGCGGCGAATTTCCTGATGGATTATCTGAAATCGCGCGCGCCGTTCTGGAAGAAGGAACACCATACCGACGGCTCGCAAGGCGGCTGGGTCGATGCCAAGGAGGCCGACGACGAGGCCGCAAGCCGCTGGAAGCAGGCCGTGCCGAAACGAAATTGATGCTTCGCGTCACCGCCAGAGGCGTGGAAGCCCATCAGCCCTTGTCGGCGCCGATCCAGTGATCGAGCGCAATCCGGCCGGGTCCCCACGCCATGATGCCAAGCGCCATCGCCGCCCAGGTGATGTGCAGCGGCCAGCCGTCCGGCACGGTGAGCTGTATGACCAGCGTCATCAGCAGCAGGCCGAATGCCGCCAGTCGTGTCGCCAGGCCGAGGACAAGAAGAATTGGCAGCAGGATTTCCGCCGATCCTGAGACGAACGCCACCAGCCCAGGTGCGGGGAAATCGTAAGGGCCGCCGGGCAGATGCAGCTTGAGTTCCGAGCTGAAAAGCAGCACTGCGACGTCATTCAGCTGCAAAACACCGTCCCATTTGTTGATGCCCGACCGCCAGAACGGGACGGCGAGTGCGCAGCGCAGGACGAGCTGCGTCAGCGACGGTGTGGCACTCGTGCGAAGGGCTCTATTCACCCTCTCGACGAGGGCGGCGATCCCTCGCGGCTCGGTGCTGGCGTTCTGCCCATGGTTCGTCATGGTCATCCTCCCTGGTGTGCCGCTGTGAAGGCGCCCGCTTGCAGCAGTCCGGCAATGTTGGCGGAAAGATCGAATTCGGCACGCTCCGCAAATGCCGCCGCGGCCGCCGCGCCGAGCGGCTCGCCCGTCATGAGACGATCCAAGAAAACTGCGCCGCCGGGCGGCAGGTGGCGAACAAAGACTTCGAGGCCGGGCCGCGTGACCAGCGCGTCTTCAGGGCCGCCCGCCTGGATCCGCCCGACAGGACCGTCGCTCCGGTTTGCCGCAAAGATCGTTACGACCGGATAGCGCGAGCATATGGCGCGCGTTGCCGGGTGCGGCATGAACACGGTATCGGCCAGTCGTTCGGGCGGGATCGACGCCAGCGCTCCGGAAGCCAACGGTTCCGCGTCAGCGGCATGATAGGCGTCGAGCCAGGCCCGCTCTAGGCGCGCCACGTCGGCCAGCCAGGGCATCGATTGCGCGTATTCGTAGCACTCGATGAAATCGGGAAAGTCGCGGCCGTATTCGAACAGAAGCGGCGAGGTGGGCGGCGTTTCGCGAACATGAAAGCGCGCCATCGCGCGAAAGAAGTCCGGGCCGGTGATGCGCATCGTCGCCGGAAAGCTGGCGGCCAGCGCATCGATCAGACTGACCGTGACGTTGTTGCGGTAGACGGCATATCGCTTGACCGCAGCTTTGCCGTTCGGCCCCGAGACAGCGCCAGGCGGGGCACGGTCAGGATCGAGCAAACCGGCGGTGAATGCCGCGGCATAGTCGAACCGGCGGCCGAGATCGCCCGATTGGAGCTCATCCTGCGGCATGAGCTTTTCCGAACAAGCTGTCGGCATGACGGTCGAGGATCGCTTGGGCGGCGACGGCTTCCGCCTTGAGCACCGGCCACTCGGGAATGTCGCTGTCCCATTCGATCAGCGTCGGCAGCGGCCCGCATCGGCCGATAACGATATCGAAAAGCGTCCAGACCGCGTCGGCGACCGGGCCGTCATGGCTGTCGATGAGCAGCAGATCGCCCTCGTCATCCTCCTGCTCGGCGTGCCCGGCCAGATGGATTTCGCCGACATGATCGAGCGGGAAATCCGCGAGGTAGGAAAGCGCTGAGTAGCCGTGATTGGTGGCCGAAACGAAGACGTTGTTGATGTCGAGCAGCAAGCCGCAACCGGTACGCCGCACCAGCTCGCGGATGAAATCCGTCTCGCTCATCGTCGCTTCCGGAAAAAGGACGTAGGTCGAGGGGTTCTCGAGCAGGATCGGGCGGCCGATCGCTCCCTGCACTTCATCGATGTGATCCGCCACGCGCGAAACCGTTGCCGGCGTATAGGGCAGGGGAAGCAGATCGTTGTAATAGGTGGTGTCGTGGGTCGACCAGGCGAGATGTTCGGAAACAAGCGCCGGCTCGTAGCGATCGACGAGCGCCTTGAAACGACCGAGATGGGCTTTGTCGAGCGGCCGCGGTCCGCCAATCGACATGCACACCCCATGCAGTGAAACGGGATAGTCGCGGCGGATCTTGGTCAGCGCATCGTGCGGCGGGCCGCCGGCGCCCATGTAGTTTTCGGCGTGGACCTCGAAGAAACCGTCTTTTGAGTCGTCGCCGAGGATCGCGGGTAGATGCTCGTGCTTGAAACTGGTGCCGGCAAGGCCAGCGACCCGGTGCGCCGGAAAGCGCGAGGTTTTCGACATGCGCGACGCTGGGTGAGTGGCCAGACCGTACATCTTCGTCTCCGCTTTCCGGGCAGGTTGCATTGCTTAGGACGGGATGTCGCGGGTCAGCTCCGTGGGCGAGCCCTTGCGGTCGCCGGGCAGGTCCATCGTCGTGCAGGTGCCGCCATCGACAAACTTCCAGGCGTTGCCCTGGTAATCGACAGTCGAGGTGCCTTGGCAGGTCGTGCCAGGTCCTGCTGCGCAGTCGTTCTGCCCCTTCAGGGCGACGCCAAAGCACTTCTCCTTGCCGGCATCCATCGCTGCCTTGACCTCTGCCTCGGACAGCGGCGCGGCCGTCGCAAAAGAAGCAAGAGCCGTGGCAACGGCGCCGGCCAGAAATGCCGCGCTCACGGTTGATCTTGTTGACATGATTTCACCTCCGGTTGGGTTGTTGAGCGCGCCGTTCCTCAAGCGCGCACTGGTCAGTTCGGTCCCGAGGCTCGCTGTGTTACATCTTTTGGGAACACGACTTCGTGATCGCGAGGGGGCTGGCTCGAGCAAAATTTTGCCGGTCACGCCAAAAGAGGCCGACGACAAGGACGCAAGCCGCCGGAACGCACGGTCGTGCGAATAGTCCGTGTGGGCGCCACGGAACCACCGCAATCCTGCGAGACCTTCCGATCAGTTTGGTGCGCTATGGGGAGCAGGATCATGCTGGGCAGGATCGCCGAGTTCTTCATCTTCGGTGTCGTGCCGCTGATTGTTGGCATATTGGTGGTGCCTGAGTTGTCCGTTGCTGCCGAGAAGACCCTGAAGGGCGAGGTGATGTATCGCGAGCGCATCGCGCTGCCGCCCAACGCCATGCTTTCCGTGCAGCTTGCCGATGTCTCGCTGGCCGATGCGCCAGCCACTGTCATCGGCGAGCATAAGGTCGCGCCGGCCGGCCAGGTGCCGATCAAGTTCGAGATCAGCTTTGATCCCCAGGTGATCCGGCCTGGCATGACCTATGCGCTGCAGGCGCGCATCACCGTCGACGACAGGCTGTTGTTCATCTCCGATACGCGCCACCAGGTCGATCCGCTGAGCGACGCGCCGCAGACCATCATGCTGAAGATGGTGAGCGAAAAACCGGCATCGGCCCCGGTATTCGGGCAGAGCTGGCTGATCGAATATATCGACGGCATTGGTGTGATCGCCGAGCCGCAGGCGACGTTCAGGATCGACGAGGCCGGCAAGGCCGGCGGCAGCGGCCCTTGCAACGTCTACTTCGCCACCGCCAAGGTGGATGGAGCCAAGATCGAGATCAGCGACATTGGTTCGACCTTCAAGGCCTGCGCGCGGGAGATCATGGCCGAGGAAAAGGCGCTGTTCGAGGCGCTGGCCAAGGCGGCATCATATCACGTCGACGCCGGCAAGCTCATCATCGTCGACAAGGACGATCGCGTCATCCTGCGCTTCAATGCCGCGACCTGATCGCCGCAACGAAAAAAGGCCAGCATTGCGCCGGCCTTTCTGCATATGACGTGTTGATCCGGACTATCAGCTCAGCCGACGATCTCGGTGTCGGAGAACCAGTATTTGATTTCCTGCGCGGCGGTCTCCGGCGCGTCGGAGCCGTGGACCGAATTCTCGCCGATCGACAGCGCGTGCACCTTGCGGATGGTGCCTTCGGCGGCGTTGGCCGGGTTGGTGGCGCCCATCACGTCGCGGTTTTTGGCAATGGCGTTCTCGCCTTCCAGCACCTGCACGACGGTCGGGCCCGACGACATGGACTCGACCAGCTCGCCGAAGAACGGCCGCTCCTTGTGGACGGCATAAAAACCTTCCGCCTCGCGGCGGCTCATCCACACCCGGCGCGAGGCGACGACGCGCAGGCCGGCTTCTTCGAGCATCTGGGTGATGGC
The DNA here is from genome assembly GCF_004023115.1 of Mesorhizobium sp. M6A.T.Cr.TU.017.01.1.1. Classification (NCBI taxonomy): domain Bacteria; kingdom Pseudomonadati; phylum Pseudomonadota; class Alphaproteobacteria; order Hyphomicrobiales; family Phyllobacteriaceae; genus Mesorhizobium; species Mesorhizobium sp. M6A.T.Cr.TU.017.01.1.1. The sequence continues at coordinate 3,476 of NZ_RZTA01000038.1, read as the reverse complement.
GCCGGTGAGATTGCGCCGGGTCGCGTCCGGCTTGATCATGGAAAATGTGCGTTCGAGCGCCATGGGGTCGTCCTTGTGATGGAGAATGGAATTGAGGGTGGCGGGCTCTATACAAGCCGCCCGGCTTGTTGCCAAGGGGAGGTGCTCGACAGGGGAGGTGCTCAGTCAGCGCGTTATGATGGTCGAAGCGCGCCGGACCTCCCAGCCCTCCCGTTCCAGCTCCGGCACGCTGTGGTTCTCGCAGGGGTAGCCGACGCAGAAGTAGCCGATCAGCGTCCACTCGGGCGGCGCGTCGAGGATCGTCGCCATCTCGGCCGGATCGAGGATCGAGACCCATCCCATGCCTATTCCTTCGGCGCGCGCCGCCAGCCAAAAGGTATGGATCGCCATCACCGCCGAATACTCGATGGTCGCGGGCATGGTCAGGCGGCCGAGGCCATGCCCCTGTTCTGTCGCGCGATCGGCGAAAACCGCGAATTGACAAGGCGCCTCGTTCAGCCCGGCGAGCTTCAGGCGCGCATAGAGCGCGGCGCGTTCGCCGCCGAACGATGCGAGCGCCTCCGCATTGCAGTGCTCAAAGCAGGCCCTGACGGCGGCACGGCATTCCGCACTCTCGACCATGACGAAACGCCAGGGCTGGCTCAGCCCGACCGAGGGCGCAATGCTGGCAACATCAAGCAGCCGCTCCAGCGCGCCTTCGGGAAGCGGCGTCGGCTTGAATCGCCTGACGTCCCGCCGCCACCGGAAGAGGTCGACCAGCTGGGCGCGAAAATCTTCCGGGAATTGCGGGCCTGACGTCATGGTGTCGTGTTGCCTTTGGGAGGGAGTAGGGGAATAGGGCAGTAGGGGAGTAGGGGAATAGGGCAGTAAGGCAGTAAGGCAGTAAGGTAGTAAGGGAAGTCACGGCGACGCGCATACCTACTGCCCTACTCCCCTATTCCCGTACTCCCCTATACAGCCGCCGCCACCTTGCGGCCGAGGCCGTCATGCAGATCGAGGCAGCGCTCTAACCACTGCGCCACCGCATCGCTGTCGTCGAGCAACCGGTAGGGCGAGGCGATGCGCGCCCATTGCAGCGCGCCGAAGACGATGTAGTCGGCAAACAGCGGTGATTGGCCGCCGATGAACGGCTGATAGCTGAGCGTCGAGCGCAACGGCTCCAGCGAGGCGCGGAAGGCGTCTAGGCCGGTGTCTCGCGCCGCCATCACCTCTTCCAGCCTCTTGCCGAAGCGCTGCTCGCGGCTCTGGCGGAAATAGGCGGCGTTCGCCTCGTCCTGCATGGCGTGGAGGTCCATGATCGCCGCAGTGGTGACATAAGGGTGGATGGTCAGTTGCGACCAGCGTTCGATGAAGCGCGCCATCGCCTTGCCGCCGTCGCCGGAAAACAATGTCGGCCGCTCAGGATAGGCCTCGTCGAGATAGAGCGCGATGGCGAAGGAATCGGCGACCACCTTCTGGCCGTCGCGGATCACCGGAACGAGCTTTGAAACGCCGCCTTCGACAGTGGGCACTTCGAGAAAACGTGTCGGCACGGTTGAGACGTCGAGCCCTTTGTGGGCGAGCGCCATCGCCACCTTCCAGCAATGCGGGCTGAACGGACGGGCAGCATCGCGTCCGACGAGGTCATAGAGCAGAATGGTCATTGGCGGCGGCTTCCTTGCGGTCTACTAGAACGAGGTGCGTCCACTTGGATGCACAAAGTATGCTCTAGCGTTTTTGAATCTACGCATCGTGTTTTTTCCGAAAAACGGTACCGATTTTTGGGCCGATGCGGTAGGCACCCGGAACGGGGTCTTGCGGGTCGGGAGAAAAAGATGAGACAGCACTTCATGATGTTTGCGGCCTACAATCAGTGGGCCAATAGCCGCATCTACGATGCCGCGGCCGATCTCGACGACGAAGAATTCCACCGCAATGTCGGTGCTTTCTTCGGCTCGATAATGGGCACGCTCAACCATGTTCTGACCGCCGACCGCATCTGGATGAGGCGGTTTACCGGCGAGGGCGACGCGCCGGCCAGGCTCGACACGATCCTGCACCGCGCCTTGCCGGGCTTGCGGCTGGCGCGCGAGGCCGAAGACAAGAGGATCATCGACTGGGTCGGGGCGTTGAGCGACAAGGCTTTGTCCGGCCGCTTCTCCTACATGACCGTCTCTGACATGCGCACCGTGTCGCAGAGATTGGCGCCGGCGCTCGATCATTTCTTCAACCACCAGACCCATCACCGCGGCCAGGCGCACACGATCCTAACCGTTCTGGGCCGGCCTTCGGTGTCACTCGACCTGACGCTGTTCCAGCGTAGCGACGAGGGGCGCGCCTACGCCTGATTTGGGATCATCCGGATCGATCATGATCGATTGAAAGTAAAACCCGTCGAAGATGTGCAGCATCTCGACGGGTCACGCTCGCAAAGGAGGCCTAGCCAGGCGTCAGGCGGCGTATCCGCCCTGGCCTCGGGCGACCGGCTTGACTGAGACCGCCGGCTGCGCCGAAGGCCAGAGAATGCCTGCCGTCACCGCGAAGGTGATCAAGGCATCGCGTGCCGCTTCCGGCGAGATCTCGCCGGCGCGTGCTGCCTCGCAGGCCTTCACCGCCGCGCCATAGCTCAGGCGTCGTCGCGATGGCGGGAACTCGGTCAGGAACTCATGCATGTCGAAGAGCGAAGCGATCATGCGCTTATGGCCGGCGCCGACGGTAACGGCGACCGGGGTGAAGGGCATCGTGTCGTGCATTCTGGCCTCTCGTATTGGGCGGAGGTGACGGCGGACGCCGCTCTCCGATCTGGGTCGGACGCCCAGAAACGCGGATTGCGGCATCAGGTTCCATGTTGCCGAGATTTGATTTTCGCCACCAAGCTCAGTGGCATGAGCGCCGTGCCGAAGAGGCGGCCTACTTCCACATGTCACGCATGCGGGCGCCGAGGTCGACGCGCACTTGCGGCTGGCGACGCGGATCGTCCTTGGCCTGGACGCTCGCCCATGATGTCTGTTCGAAGGCACCGAGGATCGAGGCTGGGATGAAGCGGGTGCGCGAGGCGTAAACGTGGCGATCGCCACGCGCCGCCTGGCCGTGGACGAAGAAGCGCTGCGGCATGACCAGATGCAGGCCGTCCTTGGCCCGCGTCATCGCCACGTAGAGCAGGCGGCGCTCCTCGTCGATATCCTCCTTCGAGCCGACGGCGAGGTCGATCGGGATGCAGCCGTCTACGGTGTTGAGCACGAAGACGTTCTTCCATTCCTGGCCCTTGGCCGAATGGATGGTCGACAGGATCAAATAGTCCTCGTCGCGATGCGGCGGTCCGGCCTCGTCGCTGGTTGCATCCGGCGGATCGAGCGTCAGCTCGGTGAGGAAACGCTCGCGCGAGGCATAGCCCGAGGCGATCTGCTCGAGCTGCAGAATATCGGCCCGGCGCGTCGTTGCGTCCTCGTGGATGCGGTCGAGATGCGGCTCATACCAGAGCCTGACCTGTTCGAGAT
>NZ_RZTA01000037.1:0-54752 GCF_004023115.1 Mesorhizobium sp. M6A.T.Cr.TU.017.01.1.1 | reverse complement strand
GTGCAACGGACCGCCGACACCCCGCCACTGGTTGGCGCCGGCCTGATTGTCCTCGAGCGCCTTGAAGGCAGGCAGCAGGTCGTCGAAGCCCCAGCCGGGATTGCCGGCCGCTGCCCAAGCGTCGAAATCCTCGCGCGCGCCCCGGATCCAGACCATGGCGTTGATCGAGCTCGAGCCGCCGAGCAGCCTGCCGCGCGGCCAGTGATCGACATTGCCGGCGAGGCCGAGGTCCGGCTCGGCCTTGTAGTTCCAGTTGACGGCCGGGTCGAAGAAGGTCTTGCCGTAGCCGAGCGGCATTTGCACGTAGAAGCGCCGGTCGGTGCCGCCGGCCTCGAGCACCAGAACCGAGAAGCGGCCCGAGGCCGATAGTCTTTCGGCAAGAACCGAGCCGGCCGAGCCGGAGCCGACGACGATGAAATCATAGGTCTGCATGATGGATGCGGCCGGCTCCGAATTTTTGCTCAACCTAGACGCCGCAAGCCGCCGCGATCACCGGAGCTTCCGGCATCGCTTGTGAAAAAAGCGACCGGCACATCGTTTGCCTTCGGGGTCCTGGCCGAAGCGGCCTTTGCCTCGTGGGCAAGCGGTCCAAGCATCGCACGCCATCATCAAGCATTTTGCTTGAGATCATAACGCATGATCGGGCGGGCTGGCACCCTGCGGGCGACGACCCTGAACCCGGCGCGAGCGAAGGTGGAGGCGTATCCACAGCCGGAGGCGCTGGGCGATACATCGGCATCAAAAGGATAGGCTTCGAGCGCAGGGGCATTCGCACGCCTTGCAGCTTCCAGCGCCGCTGCGATCAGGTGTGACGTGACGCCATGCCGGCGGTACCTTTTTCGCACGTAGAGGCAGGACAAGGACCAAACCGGCGCATCATCCACCCGCCTGAGCTGCCACAGCCGATCGAGCCAAGGCACGGCATCTCGCGGTGTCACCTGGCACCAGCCGACAGCAGTCTCGCCGTCGAAAGCAAGTATGCCTGGGGAGGGACTATTCTCGACGGCTTGCCGGAACGCGGCCTTGTTTTCCTCACCTGGTCGCTTTCGATAAGAACTGCCAATACGCCCGTACATACACCAACAGCGACTGCAGACGGCGCTCTCACCGAACAGGTCCCCGAGCGCGGGCCATAGATCAGGCGTCAGAGGGTGAAAGGTAAGCTTCATGTCAGGTGCTTCACGATGAAACCACAGGTCTGCATGATGGACGCGGGCGGCTTCGGAATTCAGGCTCTACCATAGACGGCGCACGCCTCTGGCGTCACTGAGGCTTCCGGCTTCCCTTGTGAAAAAGGTGACTGGCCCTCAAGTCCTGTTGCTTTTAGGCGTGTAGAAAGGACGTCAAAATCCCCTCTCGAACGTTGTTCCAGCGACGCTATGGGGTCAAGTCCAAGACTGCTGTCCGGCTCCGCATGTCGACGGAGAGGGAAACGTGCTCGTGCGTGATCGTCCATCTGTCTCCAGATCGACGAAATGCATTGCTCACGCGCACCCAGTAGTCGACATTCGCGCCTGTTTTCAGGGCGCCATGCGCTCGGATAAGCATCCATGCGGCGGCAACCGCGTCGCCGGCTGCGACATCCAGTTGGCCAAGCTCCTGGCCGATCGGACCAGACCAGCGGGGAAACCAATCTAAGAACCGCTCGCGAAGGGCGTTGGATCCCACATAGCGAAGCGGCGGTACGAGGTCGAAATAGACTATGTCGCTGGAGTAAAGGGATATAAGCCACTCGATGTCTTTGGCGCCCGTGGCGGCCGATCGACTCTCCAGCAGTTCCCTAATCGCGGCTTCAACGCCTGGCATCGTCTCCTCCAATCTCATCGTTTCGCCCGCTTGCCGGGCATGAGGCTGTCCTCCCAAATTGCCATCAAGGTAACCACCGATGGTGCTCCCCGACAACCAGCGTTCACCACTTGAAACAATCACGGAAATCATCCTGGCGGGCGACGCGCGAATCCGGTGGCACAAGCGCCGAGACTTCCCGCGGTCGGCTCCATCCGCTACGCGCTCATTGGCAACGGACGCCAATAGCCGAGCTTCAAACTGCGACATTGCCGGCTGGCGGCGCGTTGACGCACCGTTGCCATCCCGATACGGGATCGGGAGAAGATCGATATCGAGGGAAATTTGGCGCATGGTGCATTATGCGGATGGACGGCCGATCGGCGATCTGACGCTCAGGACGTTGGCCATGCCTTCGGACGCCAATGCGGCGGGCGATATCTTCGGCGGCTGGGTGATGGCGCAGATGGACCTTGCCTGCGGCATCCGCGCCGCCGAGCGCGCCAAGGGCCGCGTGGTGACGGCAGCGGTGAAGGAAATGTCGTTCGCCAAAGCGATGAAGATCGGCGACACGCTGTGCATCTATACGCATGTCGAGCGCGTTGGCCGTACCTCGATGACGCTCAAGGTCGAGGCATGGGCGCAGCGCTACCTCTCCGACCTGATGGAGAAGGTCACCCATGCCGATTTCGTCATGGTGGCGCTGGACGGCGAAGGCAAGCCGAAGGCGGTTCCGGCGGAAGGCTGATCGGCTGGATGTAGTCAGCTGGAAGTCAACGGCACCGCCGCTGCCAGCCTCCCGCAAAGAGATGCGAATAGCGATGCTGTGTGATGCTTCGCGTTTGCACGTTTCCGTGACCATGTCCGGTAGGGCATGGGGGAAAAGACAATGCGTCAACGATTGCTGAACGGCGCATTGGCAGGCGCTTGTAGCCTTGTTCGGCCAGTTCGCCGCAACCGCCTAAACCGAGATCAAACGAGACGAGGCCGAAGCCAGTGGCGCCTCCGAAAACCACACTCTCAAGCGGCAAGTGATCAGGAGCGGAATCCGCGTTGCAACGACGTGGGACACCGGCGCGGTGACGGCAAAGAGGCGGCCTGCGCCATGCAGGGTGGTCAATCGGGCCCGAAGTCGAAACGCACCGAAAGCCGTCTGCGGGCCGGAATGCAGATGCAGCCGAAGAATTCGTCTTCGCTACGCGCCGCGCGCAAACCCTTGCAGCGCAAGAGTTTCAGGCATGAATCCCATCGAACCTCGCCCGCGCGGCCTTGACACGCTCGGTGTTCTTGCGCGCCCATTCGCCGAGCGCACCGACCGGCACAAGAAGCTCGTAGCCAAGATCGGTCAGCTCATAATCGACGCGCGGCGGAATGGTTGGAAACACGGTCCGGGTGACGAAGCCGTCGCGCTCCAGCCCGCGCAAGGTGGTGGTCAGCATCTTCTGCGAAATACCGCCAACGGCGCTGCGCAGCTCGTTGAAGCGCAGCGGCCCGTCACCGAGCTTGCCGACGACCAGCACGGTCCATTTGTCGCCGACGCGCTGCAGGATTTCCGAGATGGCGCGGCAGTCCTCGGTGCGGTGCGGGTGCCTTGGTAACAAAAAGGTGCCTCCTTGCGCGTCATCAGCTCGGTCACTCATATAGCTCAGGTATCTAAACGATACCAGAAATTTGCCTAAAGGAGAGCCCCTCTATGTCCAAGCCCAAAATCGCCATTGTCGTCGGTTCGACCCGCGCCGCACGATTTGCCGACGTTCCGACCCAGTGGATCGCCAAGATCGCCAAGTCGCATGCCGACATCGACGTGGAAGTAGTCGACCTGCGCGACTTCCCGCTGCCGTTCTTCGACGAGGTCGCATCGTCCGCCTGGGCGCCGTCGCAGAATGAAGTGGCGCAGCGCTGGCAGAAGAAGGTTGCGGAATTCGACGGTTTCATCTTCACCGCCGCCGAATACAATCATGGCCCGACTGCCGTGCTGAAGAACGCCATCGACTACGCTGCCAATGAATGGAACAAGAAGCCTGCCGGTTTCGTCGGTTATGGCAGCGTCGGTGGCTCGCGCGCAGTCGAGCAGCTCAGATTGTATGCCGTGGAATTGCAGATGGCGCCGGTCAAGTCCGCCGTCCACATTGCGTGGGGCGATTTCCTTGCCGTCAGGCAAGGTGAAAAGAAGCTCGAGGAACTAGAGCACCTGAATCAGGCGGCCACCGCGCTGGTCAACGACGTCGCATGGTGGGCCAAGGTACTGAAGGCGGCGCGCCAGGCCGATGCCGTGGCCGAGGAAGTCAAGGCGGCCTGAACCGCAGACCAGAACAATCCTCCCAAGGATTCCGGGGCGGCGCTTGCGTCGCCCCTTTTGATTCAGGCGATGGCCGGCTGCTGTGTCTGCCGTGGCCTGATGATGCAGTCGGCAAGGCGGTCTACCTCATTTAGCTCATCTGCATGGTGCTGGCCCCACTCACAGAGCGCTAGAAGGATAGGCTCGAGACTGAGGCCGAGGCTCGTCGCCGAATATTCGACGCGTGAGGGAATCTCGGCAAAGATCTCGCGTCTGACAAGTCCATGTTCTTCCATTTCGCGAAGCTGCTGGATCAGCACCTTCTGCGTGATGTTGGGCACCAGCGTCTTCAGCACCGACAGTCGCCTGGGGCTGTCGAAGAGATGGTAGAGAATGACAGCCTTCCATCGACCCGAGATCACTTTCAGGGCGCGTTCCGCCGGCAGCATCGGCAGTCTTTTGGTTGGCAGCTTCTTGGTCAGCTTGGCCATGGTCACCTTCTGGTCAGCAGCGGACAAATGAGTGTGTAGTCGCGATCAGGCAGATAGTGGCAAACAGCAGCCGATGCCATAGCGATGGGTGCATGCCATGAGAGCCATTCAACTGAATCGTTTCGGCGCTCCCGACGTCCTCGACGTCGTCGAAATGCCGAAGCCTGAGCCGCAACCAGGCGAGGTGCTGATCCGCGTTCATGCAGCCGGCGTGAATTTCTTCGAAGTGCTGATGCGCGCGGATCGCTATGCGGTGACACCGGACTTGCCGATGGTCCTCGGCGTCGAGGCTGCCGGGATCGTGGAGGCGGTCGGGCAAGGAGTGGACACGTCGCTGACCGGGAGACGCGTCGCGGCGCCGCTGTTCGCTTCAACGCGTCCCTTTGGCGGCTATGCCGACTATGTGACGATCGACGCAAAGCTGGCCGTGCCTCTGCCGGACACGCTCTCATTCGAAGCCGCGACGGCCTTGATGGTGCAGGGACTGACGGCCTTCCATCTGCTGCGGCAAAGCCCGCCAAAGGGCAAGTCGGTGCTGGTCCTTGCCGCCGCCGGCGGTGTTGGCTCGTTGCTGGTCCAACTGGCCAAGCGCCAAGGCGCCGGCGCAGTGATCGCTGCCGCCGGCAGCCGGGCCAAGCTCGATCTTGCCCTGTCGCTTGGAGCCGATGCGGGCATCGACTATTCCAGTGTGGATTGGGTAGCGCGGGTCCGGGAAGCAACAGGCGGCGCTGGCGTCGATATCGTCTACGATACTGTCGGCGGCTCGATGACGGCGGCAACGCTCGCCGCGCTTGCGCCTTGCGGCGAACTGGTGTTTGCCGCCCTGGGCAGATACGCGCTCGGCGCCTCCGATCTGGAGGCGATGATCAATCGAAACCAATCGCTGAGAGGGTTTGCCCTGCTGCCGCTGCTTTCTCCAGACGTGCTCCGCGGTAGCCTGTCAGAGCTTTTCCATCTAGCCGCCAGCGGAGAGCTTTTGGTGACGACAGGCAGCCGCTTCGCGCTCGACCAGGCCAGCGAAGCACACCGGGTTCTGGACAAGCGCCGCTCGACCGGCAAGGTCGTGTTGATACCTTAGTATCGTAGTCAATTAAATTGCCACACTTTGGAATTTGTCTATGTCGGCCGTAAAGATCAGCTTTGCTGATTCCTGGAAGCAGACAGCGCCGGTCACCGCGCTGGAAGTCGTGGTTGCGCCAATACTGCATTGACCTCCCGCTCAAAGAACGCTCTTTTCAGGGCCATAAGCTTTGGCGAGACGGACCATGCCTTTCGTTCGAAGGCGTTGGTACCAATAGAAAAGTATCATCAAGCCGGTTGTTGTGCCGGCACCAAGGCACAGTGCAGGCGCCAACGCTGATCCGATATATAGTGCTAGAAGGGTCACGCCCGCCGCCGCGACAATGCCATTTACGAAAGCGATCATCGTCGCGGCTGTGGTGAGATGCGCCAGGAGCGGCCCGGAACGCAGCGACGGTTCGGCGTCGTTTTCTGGCCAGCGGCCGAACTCTTTGGAAAACTGAAAAGCAGCATCGTCCCCCAGCGTTCGATAGTAGGCTCTGATCCGGGCGATGCCGATATGGGCCTGCATGTTCTCGGCGGCTATATCGATCAACCTTAGGACGGTGAAGCTACCCAGCAAAAAGAGCGATGGCAGCACGGCTAGGAGAAACGGCTGAAGGAATTCAGGCGACTGCGCGACAAAGCCCGTCGCCACTAGAGCGCTCGATAGAGACATGATGTAGATGGTCGTTCGCGACGCCATTTCGCTGATGGTTGCGCCGATCGCCGATTGCTGCACGAAATGCTCTGTCGTGAGGGCCGTGAGAAGCGCGGTGTGGGGTGTTGTCGTGTCGGCCATTGCATATATCTCCTGTGGTGAGCATGCCGCCGCTGGCGCATCCTGAGCGACAGAGCCGTCGACACAGGCCTACGCGATTGTGCAGATGTTCAAAGAGTGTGCGTCAACTTGGGAATTCCGTTTAAATGGCGCCGGAGACACCATCAGCCCGCCCCAGGGACTGCAGGGAGCGGTCGCGCCTCGATGAAGCGCCGCTCCTGCGTGCGTCCGCCGAAACCATAGGCATCGGCCCTGACCTCATGGACATGCACGTAACTTTCGTGATGGAGGGGTCCCAGCAGTTGGCCCATCGCCTCGAAAATGCCGGTTATGAAGCGCTCCCGCTCTTCTTTGGTGCTGGTGCCTTCAACGATCCGGATCTCTAGCCAGAAGCTCGCCAGCGCGTGCTCTGCAAGGCTGTTGCCAGCAATGAACCACCGAGATTGATCTACGGGCTCGGCGATGACGGCTGTCAGGTCAGCGCGCTTGCGCAAAAAGCTGGTGGATGCTGCCGACGCCGCACTGGCCACGTCCTCGGGTCTCACCTCGTGGCTTGTTGCGTATCGGACGGTGATGATTGGCATTGGACTGGTCTCCTCGATGGCGGCATATCTGGGCGGAAGTCAGCCACTGGACGCGATATCAGGGGCTAGGAATCCTCGACAGTATTTCCATTGGCTGCCAGCCGCCCAACGGTTTGCGCTTCTCAATTTCAAACTCAAACCAGCACCCGCCACCGCCCGGTCCCTGGTCGAACCGGCGATCAATGGCAAAGCCCGATAAGGCACAAAACAAGAGCGTGCCGATGCCGCCATGCCCGACGAACAGCACATCGCCTACCCCCGGGCTGGAGAGGCAGGTCTCGACCTCTTCCACAATCCTGCGCTGCGCATCCTGAGCCGTCTCCCAGCCGCGAACGCTTTGCGACGGGTTGGCAAAGAAGGCATCTGCGGTGTTCTCGAATTCTTCTGGAGGGAGGAAGCCGGTCGCGCTGCGGTCATTCTCGTGCATGCGAGGGCGCATTTCCAGATCAACGCCGAGAGCATTTGCAATCGGTTGCGCGGTCTCGATCGCCTTGGTTTCGTTGCTACAAACTACCCGCCGTGTCAGGGCGAGCAATCCAGGACGCGATGCCAAGGCGACGACCCGCCCCGCGCCGATCTCGTTCAGCGACCAGTTTGGCACGGTCTTCTCGGGCTCGATCCGAACCTGCGGATGGGTCAAATAGCGAACAGTCCTAGGCATGATGCATCCTGAGTTTAGATGTTGGTGAACCCCCCGCTCACACATTCTAAATCAGGGGTTCAGGACGTGAACCTGGACATTGCTGCCGGTTCGACAATTATTGCGGGTATTTTGCCGCTATCTGCATACAAACTCTCGGCTCCATGGTTCAGACCCGGCGCCGTCAAGCACCGAGCGAGCTAATGAGACGCCGGGCCGCCCTCGAGCGGACGCTCACTCTTTCAGCCGTGTATAGACGCCGCGCGTGGCCAAGGCCTCTTGCTGTCCGGGACGTGTGAAATAGAGCTCAAAGACATGGCGATCGTTGTTCTCGATTTTGATTACTGTGCGCATGCCGACCGACTTGCCGACCGTGTCTTCGCCCGCGACGCCTTGGTCGGTGAAGGCCCCCGACATGCTGATCGGCCTTTGATTTCCCGATCCGGCGGCGCCTTTGTAGTACATCATGGTTGTATTGACAGGATCGATCGTGATCCACTCGTATCGGTCGTCCATGATGCTGTAGCCGAGCCAGCCTTTGCGCCAGATTGGCGCTCCGTCCAGCGTCCCCTCCATCGTATCTTCGATATAACGCTCGCCTGCCAACCACTGCCGACGGCTCATGAGATCGTCCGTCACGAGCGGCGGCTGATCGGGGCTGCGGCCGAGCGTGCCGTACAAGCTCAACTGGACCCGCCAGGTGCCAACTAGTGGCGCCAAAACCTCATGCGCCTGACCCGGCAATCCGCGACTAAGCCATTTCGGCAACTCGGACTGCGTCGGGGGCGCGGCCGCGGCCGAGCCATCTTGAGCCAATGCGCCGAAAGGAACGGGCAGGGCGAACGCAACGACAAATAGGGCAACGTGTAGTGTCTCAATGATTCTTTTCATCTGCGGTCCATTTGTTTATTTGAAATGTCAGTAACGCGCTTGATTGATGGTCACCGTTGTGAACTTGCCGCATGAATCCGATGGATACTGATCTCTTAACCCTTGAGACTTAATCTGTTAGATCATTCGATGCTGACCAGTGTTTCGCCTCCTGACACTTCTAGAATAGCGCCGGTCACGAAATCATTAGTCATCAGGAAAAGTGCGGCCTTGCCGATATCGTCGACCTTTCCAACCCGACCCGCTGGGAAGCGCTCGCGTACCAACGCGAAAAACGCCTCGCGCTTGGTTTGCGGCATGCCGGCCCACATCTCACTGTCTATGACGCCTGGACGGATTGTGTTGACGCGGATCGGACCGAGTTCGAGCGCAAGGGCTCGTGTCAGCGCCTCCAGAGCAGCGAACGCGACCATCATCATCGAAGCGCCCATGCGAGGCCTGGTCACCAAGCCACCAGTAGTGAATGTGATCGAACCGCCTTTCCGCATCTTGGGCGCCGCGTGCCGCGCGCAAGACCAACTGCCCAGGAACTTGCCAGACAGAACGGCCTGCGCGTCGGCCATCGTTTGGAAGAGGAAGGTTCCTCCAGGACTCGGTGGAGTTGCGGTGATGAGAAGGTGGTCGAGCGCTCCCAGTGTTTCGAACGCTTGCTCGACCGCCGCATCATCGGTCATGTCCAGCGACTGGAACGTGATCGAACCGTGGGCGCTTTGCTCTGCAGACAATTTCGCCGACGGGCGCCGCCCGAGCGCAATGACCTCGGCGCCTGCTTGAGAGGCTGCCCGGGCCGCCCCCATACCCATGCCACTTGTGCCGCCAACGATCACGACGCGCTGATTCAGAAGAGGCTGCGCGTCACCGATCATCGCGGATCTCTGCCGCTGGCATATGGGCTCAGCATCTCGAGCCACTGCGTCTCCATGTCGCCAGGCTCATATTCGCCGGCATCGGCGACGAACCTCTGGACATAGGCCTCGCCGAAGTGACTTTTGAGTGCAGCGATACTGCGCCAGACTTCGTAGATGACGATGAGATCAGGGTCAGATCGATCACGATGGATGTGGAACTGTAGACAGCCCGTTTCTGATCTCGTCGCTTCGAGATCCTCAAGCATCCGGGTAACGAGCGCTTCGCCTTGACCAGGAGCGGCGCGATGCTTGGCGATAATGCAATAGGGCGTGTGTTCGCCAGTGGCTGGTGGGGGAAGATCAGGCAACACCAACGCCATATGAGTCTCCTTCTGGTAGCGGCCTAGGAGGTATTCTGCATTCACGCGTCATGCGTTCATGGCGCATGCGAGTGCCGGCTATTGCTCCTTCGATAATCCACCGCGACGGTCGTTGCTGGCTCGCGAATCGGTCGAAGTGGTTACGGCATTTGGGAATTTGCAGATCCTGGTGCGGCGCCGCTATGGCAGAAACGCTTGAATGTCTGGCCGTTTGTCGCGCCGATTACATCGGCTGTGGGTCGGATCAGGCGATATGCAGGACCGATGTCGTCTCTGTTATGCTCACCCGCGGCCGGAATCTCGGACCGCACCTGGCGAGACGCCTATGAAGCGTTTGAATGCCCTGCTGAAGGATGCATCGGACTCATATCCCAACTCCGACGCGACCTGTGACAGCGACATATATCCGTTCCGCAACCAGGATTCCGCCAGCCTAAGCCTCCATTGCAGGAGATAGCGGGCGGGGGATACGGATAATAGACTCTTGAATCGCTGCGAAAACCTCGATCGCGACAGCCCAGACAATGCCGCCAGGCGATCGACTGGCCAGTCTTCCCCGGGGGAGCGATGGATTCTTGCAAGCGCCGCCCCGATTTGTGGATCCTGCACGGCCGCCAGCCAACCGGTCAGATCGTTGGAACACGTCTCGACCCAGGTTCTGATTACCTGCGTCATGACAATATCGGCGAGGCGCGCCATTACCGTTGCCGAGCCGATTCTTTGCCCTTCAGCCTCGCGCGCCATCATCGCAACGAGGATTGGTAGGTCGGTATCGCCGTGCTCGGCATGACGGATATGCATCACCGGAGGCAGCAGTTCCAGCAGCGGATTTGCCGTCGGCCCCTCAAAGCCGATCGTGCAGCATGCGATCAACGATCGCGCACCGCTGCCGCCAGACTTCAACTCGTAAGTTCCGTTCCCAATCAACGCCGGTTTGACATCCGCAAGCGGCAAGGCTCGCCGTTTGGGCAGGTCGGACATGGTGTGCTCTGTTCCATGGGGCAGAAGAAGCACATCGCCCTTTTCGAGCAGCAGCGGCGGCAAGCTCTTGGCTTGTATCCAGCAATGACCTTCCAGCATCGCATGAAAACGTACACCCTCCCTGAACGGCACGGCGATGCCCCAGGGCGCCGTCAATTCGCTGCGGCCATATCGAGCATGGGCAAGACGCAAGTCGCGCAGAACTTCGCTCAGCAAGTCACTCTCGGCCGGCTGGTAGCCCATCGTTGCACGTCCAAGACCGGGCCGATTCATGGATCTAAGCGGATCGTCCATATGCATTCCTTTGCCTCGAACCTTTGCATACTCTTTATGCATTCCGTTAACTCTCGGTCGGCAAGCAGAAACTGCTGCGAATCGATCCTCTAGGGTCCTAAATCCAATAGGTCTGCATGATGCGGCTGCGCGACCACCGAATTTTCTCCGGCTCGCGCGTTCCCATGCCGAAGCGACGGCGCAATGTCTGGTATTTGGCAGGCTAGGTCGTGTGGCTGATCTGCTCGAACGGTAGAGTTTCAATCAAGTCCAGCTCTTTCGTGCGAGATATGGGAAGTCCGCAATGGAAAGTCCGCAACGGGACATCAGCGCTGGTTGCCGCGAATGTCGGTTATCCGATAGCAAAATGTGTTGATGAAGGTCGACTCGAGTCAAGATTAGGCCCGAGCCTGCGCCGAGCTGAATGTCTGCTCACTTACATCTCACACTAGAAGCTGCCTGTCCGCTATGCGGCCACAGAGCTGACACTCGAACAGGCCTACAATCGTGTTGATTGTTACCGCACGATTTCGCGATGGCCGCCGGGCAGGCGCGTGGCGATGAGCTTGTCGATACGGCGGCCGTCGAGGTCGACGACCTCGAAGCGCCAGCCCTGCGCATCGACGCATTCGCCGGTCGCCGGCAGATGGTGCATGTGCGACAACACGTAACCGGCGACGGTCTCGTAGTCGCGGTTCTCGGGCAGGTCGATGCCGAGAACGTCTGCCATCTCGTCGGCCTGCATGTATCCGGCGAGCAGCCATGAGCCGTCCTCGCGCTTGACGGCGTTCTCCTCGTCGCCGGCGTCGAGATCCGCCCGGAAGACGCCGGTGATGGCCTCCAGTATATCCGCCGGGGTGACGATGCCTTCGAAATGGCCGTATTCGTCATGGACCAGCGCCATCGGCACGTTGGATTCCTTGAGTGTCGAAAGGACATCCAGCGCGTCGGCCTGGTCATGGACGATGGGAGCGGCGCGCACGTGCCGGCGCGGGTCGAGCGCGCGACCGCCAAGCATCGCGGCCAGCACGTCGCGGGTCTGGACGACGCCGATCATGGCGTCGACGCTGCCATCGCCGGCTGGGAGGCGCGAATGCTGCGTCTCCATCAGGAGCTTGCGGGTCGCCGCGTCGTCGGACTGCAGGTTGATCCAGTCGACCTCGGTGCGCGGCGTCATCACCGCGCGGACGGCTCGGTCGCCGAGCCGCATGACGCCGGCGATCATGCGCCGCTCGTCCGATTCGATGGTGCCGTGATGTTCGGCCTCGGCGACCAGCATCTTGATCTCCTCGTCGGTGACCTTCTCCTCGCTTTCACCGCGCTGGCCGAGCAGCCACAGCATGGCGCGGCCGGAGATGTCGAGCAGGAACACCAGCGGTGCCGAGACGGTGGCAAGGATGGTCATCGCCGGAGCAACTTTGGCGGCGACGCGCTCGGGATCGCGCAGCGCGATCTGCTTGGGCACCAGTTCGCCGATGATCAGCGAGAAGTAGGTGATGAGGGCGACGACGATGCCGACGCCGATCGGGTCGGCAAGGCTTTCGCGCACACCCGTCGATTCCAGGAACACAGACAGCCGCTCGCCCAGCGTGGCGCCGGAAAACGCGCCTGATAAAACACCGACCAGGGTGATGCCGATCTGCACCGACGACAGGAATTTGCCGGGATTGGAGCCGAGCGCCAAGGCACGGCCGGCACCCGTGACGTTGCGGTCGATCATTGCCTTGAGACGGGCAGGCCGCGAGGAGACAATGGCAAGCTCGGACATTGCCAGAAGGCCGTTCACGCAGATGAGGACGACCACGATAGCGATTTCAACGTAAAGCATGAGGGGTCAATAGCATTGCGGCGAGGTCTTCGAAAATAGATGGACGTCATTTTTCATGGCGGCGGGGGCAACCATCTCATGCGGCGTCCCATGTCGGCGACGAAAAATGCTCGATCAGGGCGTCGACGACGACACGGACCTTTGGCGTCAGGCTGCGTGTCACCGGCCAGACGGCATGCACCACGATGTCTTCGACGAGACAGTCCGACAGGACCGTCTCGAGTTCGCCGCTCTTGAGGCTGTCGGCCGCCAGCCAGGTCGGCAGAAAGACGATGCCGCAGCCGGCAAGGGCTGCATCCAGCATCGGTTCGCCGTGACCGAGGACAAGCCGCGCCCTTGGCACGAATTTTCCAACATGGCCGTCGGCATGCTTTACGGTCCAGGGCCGGACAACGCCGTCGCGGCCGTAGCCGATGACGCCGTGGTTTGCGAGATCATCAACCGATCGCGGCCTGCCGTGTTTTTCGAGATAGGAGGGCGCCGCGCAGATGGCCGAGCGCTGGGCGTAGATGCGGCGCGCGGCGAGCGACAGGCTGTCATCCAGGTCGCCCATGCGGACCGCCAGATCGATGCCTTCCTCGATCAGGTCGACGCGCCGGTCGTTGAACGAGATTTCGATCGTCAGATCCGAAAACCGCTTGGATATCTCGAAGAGCACGGGTGCCACGCATCTGCGGCCGAAGGCCAGGGGCACGTCGACGCGAAGCCGGCCGGAAGGCACCAGCCGGCGTGCGGCAAGCAATGACTGGGCGGCTTCGATTTCGGACAGTGCCCTGACGCAGGCTTCATAATAGCCCAAGCCTTCACTGGTCGGGCTCAGGCTGCGGGTCGTGCGGTTGAGCAGGCGAACGCCCAGTCGCTGTTCCAATTGCGCGATCGATTTTCCGACCGCCGATTTCGTCACATGCAGCCGTCTGCCGGCATCGGTGAAGCTGCCGGCCTCGACCACCTGAACGAATGCGAGAATGCCTTGCAGGCCGGCTGGTTCCAACGCCGCTCTCCGTTTGTATATTTTTTCTCGTCAATCTGTTTCCAAATATGCACTACCGGAGAGTTTTATTCCATAGCGAAACCGCATAGATGTCCGGCGTAGTCACCAAACGCGGAGCACGGAACGAGATGAGCCTCGATATCAGCAGGTCCGGCATCAACAGATCCTGGCAGACGGGCGAATTCGGACTGTCCAGGTCGAAGCCTGTCCGGGCAGGATTCCGGAACGGCCGGTCTCGCGATCCTAACGGCAAAGCCAAAGCTGCGTGAAGGAGAACACCATGCCAGGACAACGCTTCAGGGTCGGTATTGTCGGATTGCAACCGGGCAGGAGTTGGGCGGCACGGGCCCATATTCCTGCGCTCAATGCACTATCGGAGAGCTTCGAGATCGTCGGCGTCGCCAACACCAACTTGGCCAGCGCCGAGAAGGCGGCCGGCGCGACCGGACTGCCGCGGGCCTTCGCCAGCGTTGCCGAGTTGATCGCGGCGCCGGAGATCGACATCGTCACTGTTACGGTGAAGGTGCCTCCTCACCTGGAGATCGTGAAAGCGGCGATCGGCGCGGGCAAACACGTCTACTGCGAATGGCCGCTTGGCAACGGGTTGGCCGAGGCTGAGGAACTCGCCGCGCTTGCCCGGGCCAAGGGCGTCCTGGGCGTGGTCGGAACCCAAGCGCGCGTTGCTCCCGAAATTGAGTATCTGCGACATCTGATCGCCGACGGGTTCGTCGGCGAGGTGCTGTCGACCACCCTGGTAGCGCGGGGCGGCGGCTGGGGAGGCTCCATCTCCGAAAAGAAGATCTACGCCTATCTGCTGGATCGCGCCAACGGCGCCACCATGCTGACGATCCCGGTGGGGCACACGCTGGCGGCGCTCAGGGATGTGCTCGGCGAAGTCGCGGAGGTATCCGCGGTGCTGGCCACGCGGCGGCCCACGGCGCTCGCCGTCGATACCGGGGAAACGCTGCCCGTGTCCGCCCCTGACCAGGTGCTGGTCAGCGGGGTCCTCGCCAGTGGCGCGCCCCTGTCCATCCATTATCGAGGCGGGGCAGCTCGATATGACGACGGCCTGGTCTGGGAGATCAACGGCACGGAAGGCGATATCCTGATATCGGGTCCTTCCGGCCACACGCAGATGGTGCAGCTTTCCCTCAAAGGCGCGCGGAACGGGGAGAAGGTGTTCCGGCCGCTGGAGGTCCCCGCCTCATACCGTTCCGGCTGGCCGGAGGATGTGGAGCCGGGGAACGTCGCCCGCGTTTATGCCAGGATGGCCAGGATCTGCGCGAGGGTACCCGCTCGGCGCCGAGCTTCGAGGATGCGGTCGCAGTGCATCGCATCATCGCCGCGATCGAGAGAGCAGCCGAAAGCGGAAGCCGCACCGCGCTGACGTGATCGGGCCGGCCAAGGATCGCCAGCGACGCGCCTACGGCAGCTGCCTGAGCACGCCCACCACCGCCTTGCCGTCGGTGAAGTAAGGGTCGCCACCGCCATTGCGCCCAGCCTTTGTCGCACCGATGCCTGGTATCTCGCTGGTCGAGATCAGCATGCCTGCGGCAGACAGGTCGCGGATCAGGAAATCGCGCTCGGCGTCGATGTCGGGACCGATATGGTGAGTGATCGCGCCGGTGTCGTGGCTGAGCCCAACGCCGCGATCGAAGCTTGCCGAACCCAGCCAGAGCGGCCGGCCATCGTCTCCGGTCGCGTCGGTCTGCCAGAAGCGGACGTGATGACGGCGGTCGGCACTGTCGCCGACCGGCTTCTCGAAGGCCAGATCCTGTGCACGGCCTTCGAATAACAACCGGCTGACCGGCGCGTCGGGATAGGGCCGATCGAACAGCACGCTTTCGCCGATCTCGATCGCGGTCTTCAGCGTGATGGCGTCGGCCGTGTCCCATCCGGCGACCGCGAAGGCATGGACCAGCTCTTTTTTGGTACCGACGAGGCCGACATTGATCGGATCGCCCGCAATGCCTTGCGGCGTGTGCGTCACCATCTCGAAGCGCTGTGTGCGGAAGTTGCGGTCCCGCAGGGTCCAGAATTCCGGCGCGGCGAAATAGGCGAGCACGAGATAGCCGGCACAGAACGCCACCAGCCAGGTCGTTGCGCGTCGTCGAAGGCTTCGTCGGCTCACGAGGTACCACCCCGGTGATATGGCGTCACTTTATGTGGCGTCATTCTACGCGGCGGCGCAGACCTTGGGCAGTGGGCATGCGCTCGGTGTCATGTTGTTTGGAGCATCGGGTTATCCCAAACCGGTATCCACTTTTGGGTCCGATGCTCTAGCGGCAGGCGCGGTAGCCGTTCTTGCGGTTTTTGATGTCGAAATGAAAATGGTTGCGGTGGTCGTAATTGTAGCCGGGACCAAGCACCGTGGTGAAATACTGACAGCCGTCGGCACGCACAGTGTTGAGGAAGCCGCGCGTGCGGAAGGCGAACAGCCCGGGCTTGCGCACGTCGATGTCGTTGCCATTGCTGAGTTCGATGCTCATGATGTCGAGGGCGTTGCCCTTGCCGTGCTCCGACAGCGTGCCTTCGCCGGCGATCCTGCGGCAGGAATAGCTCGAGCCCTGGCGAATGGTCCTGACGCCGGAGAAATAACGCCAGCGGGCGGACGGAACCAGTTCATTCCTGGTCCAGCCGGCGAAGGTGGCGGCCATGTCGCAGGTCAGCGTCGCGGCCGGCTTCATCCCGATGCTGCCGATGGCCGAGATCTTGACCGGATAGTCGATGCCGCACTGGCCTTCGTGGATCGGCGCAAGGTCGGTGTAGACGACGCCCAGACGTTTCAACTCCTTGCGGCAGTCGATTTCGCTGGCTGGCATCTGTTCGGTCGGCGCCATCGGCTCGTCCATGCGCGGATAGGCGGCGGTCATGTACGGGTTGGAGGGAACGAGGCTCTGCATGCCCGCGTAGTTCGGAACGGCTGATGTCTGGCTGCCGACATCGACGGCCGGTTCCAGCGAAAGCACGCTGCCTGTGGTGCAGGCCGAGATCGCTGCGATGGCAAGCGCACCGGCAACCATGCGCGCGCGTCTGGTTTGCCGCACGGCGACAAACGCGGCGCGAAATATCCCGGCCATCGACAAGATCCCTGTCCCCGAACCTGATCCCGATCAGGCTCTGTCTAATTGTTTGATCATGATCTTTCTCCGAAAACCGGATCCCACTTTTCGGGATCATGATCAGATGAGACAGAGCTTAACCGCCAAGAGTAAAGGAAAAATCAGCGGCCGCGTTTACGGCTGCGGCCAAATTGCGGCGCGCATGTCGGTCCGGGATCATGTCACTGGCAGAAGGTGCCGCCGTTGCGACGCGGGGCGAGATCGAGATGGAGATGCAGCGAATGATCCGCATCGCTGCCCGGGCCAAGCACGGTCTTGAACGGTCCGCAGGCTGCCTTGCGCACCGCGTTCAGGAATTTCGCGTCCTTTTCCGGCGGCACCGGGCCGACGTCGATCTTTCTGCCGTTCGAAAGCGTGAAGCTGGCGATGTCGAGCGCGTTGCCGAAAGCATGTTCCGACAGTTTCCCTCCGCCATGGCGCGGCCGGCAGACAAAGGCGGATGCCTGGCTAAGCGACTTGAGATTGGCGCCGAGCTCGGCCTTGGCCGCCGGCTGGATGATATCGATGGCGAAGCGCGCGGCGGCCTCGGCCATCTGGCAATTCAGCTCGGTTTCGGGGCCGATAGCAACGGATCTGCCCAACGTCTTCAGCGCGATCGGATAGGGGATCGAGCAGCCGACCGCCGCATCGTGCTCGGCCTTGCGTTCCTCGAAGTCGACGCCCATCGACTTCAGCCGCCTGCGGCAGGCAAGTTCCTCCTCCGGCATTTTTTCCTGCGGCACAGAGGCCGAGCGCGGGTCGGGAGGGATTTCTTTCCCCTGCGCTTGCGCCGGCTTCTCCGGCGGTTTCGGGGCGGTGGCCGGCGGTTCCGCCTCGGCGGGCTTTTGGCTTGGCGCTGGAGCGATTGCCGGTGGCTCCGGCCGGGTTTCCTTAGGCTGGTCCTGCTGGTTCAGCGTGTCGGTCGCGGGAGGCTTTGGCACATCAGGGCGCGGCTCGGGAACCGGCACGTCGGCAGGTGCGGCCTCTTGCGCCGATTGCGATCGATTGAACTCCGGGACGGGCACGGTTTCAGGCAATTCCGGAGCTTGGGCCAGCGCCGCTCCTGCGAACAGTATCGCCGCCGCCAAAGGCAGCGCCAATCTGAGCAATCCGGGAAGGGTGAGCGCCGCCATTCGATCTTAACGGCGGGCGAATGCGGAAGTTGCCCTGAATGAGGGTTTGGCCGATCACGAACGGTAACCGCGGCGTTACGCACCGATCGCTTCCAGCCCTTCCTCCAGCCAGTCGGCCAGCAGCGGCATGCCGAGCAGATATTTCGCCGTGCGCTTATTGGCGCGCTCGCGTGCGGCCGTCAACGCGTCCGTCCATTCCGAGGCGTCGTAGTCGCCGCGGCCAACCCAGGCGAGTGCTACGAGTTCGGCCGCCTCATCGACGTTGAGGTCGTTGATCAGCTCGCGCAGTTCTTCTTCGGTGAGGTTTTCGGAGCTTTCCTCGACGAGACCGTCATGGTGGTGGTTGTCGTGCGCCTGGCCGTCGAGCTCTACCTCGTGCTCGGCGCCATCGGCATAGTCTTCGTTGACGGCGGCGCTCAGCGCCTTCGCCTTGAGGATGAACAGGCGCACCGTGTCGGGACCGATCGAAAGCTCCCATTCCTTTTCAAGAGGCCGCCGCACTGGCATTCTCCGTATACTCCGTTTGCCGTTTGCCGTATGTTGGATGATAGCGAATTTGCAGCGCTCGTCACGTCATGTTCGGCTCTTCAATTTTTGCGGCCGGCACGGACCGTTTCCAAAACGTTTCAGCAGGCCACGAGTTTTTCCGGGATGAAACGGCTTTTGCCCGGCGTTAGTCCTGCATTGTCATGCTTCAAGGAGGCTTCGATGCGCAGACGATTGCTGATTCAGGTTCTGGCGGTTGCCGCCTTGCCGCTGTTTGCTGTTCCGGTGTTTTCGGCCGGTGAAGGTGGGGGCGGGAGCGACCAGACCACCACCCAGTGCAAGAAAGGCACGGTCTGGGACAAGAAGCTGAAGAAGTGCGTTGCACCCAAGCAGGGCATGCTGGACGACGACAACATCTATGAAGCCGGCCACGCGCTGGCGATGGCCGGACGTTATGATGAGGCTATCGCCGTGCTCAGCCTGGCCGCCAACAAGCAGGACCCACGCATCCTCAACTATCTCGGCTACTCGCATCGCCATTCCGGGCGCGTCACCGTCGGCCTCGGCTACTACGAGGAAGCGCTGCGCATCGATCCTGATTACACGCTGGTGCGTGAATATCTCGGCGAGGCGCATCTGCAGATCGGCGATCTCGCCGGCGCCCAGAAACAGCTCCGCGAGATCGAGAAGCGCACCGGCAAGGGATCTCGTGAATACGGCATGCTGTCTGAGCAGATAGACCATTTCATGAAGAGCTGATTCGACTTCAAAACGCTCTCATACCGGCTGCGAGCAATCGCAGCCGGTTTTTTGTTACCGCTCGCCCTGCCGGCCGCGCTGCCGTGACGGCATTTCCACAAATGGGCGGGTGAATTTTTAAAAACCGATTTTTTTGGCGTGAAAAACCCGCGAAGATTGCTATATTGGGGGAAATTGCGGTGAGACGGTTCCGTTAGCCCGAGGCTGCCGGACCGTTTTCTTTTTGTACCCATCGACAAGGTCGCTCCCGGAATGCGGGGGCGGCGGCAGGAAAGGTCAGGCATCATGAACAAGGTCCCGATGACAGGCGAGGGGTTCGCGTCATTGAAGGAAGAACTGCGCTGGCGGCAGCAGGAAGAACGGCCGCGCATCATCGAAGCGATCTCCGAAGCGCGCTCGCATGGCGATCTTTCCGAAAACGCCGAATACCACGCGGCGAAAGAGGCGCAGAGCCTCAATGAAGGCCGCGTCAACGAGCTTGAGGACTTCATCGCGCGTGCCGAAGTGATCGACGTCACCAAGCTCAGCGGCGAAAAGGTCAAGTTCGGCGCGACCGTGGTGTTGGTCGACGAGGATACGGAAGAGAAGAAGACCTACCAGATCGTCGGCGACCAGGAAGCCGACGTGAAGTCCGGCCGCATCTCGATCTCCTCGCCGATCGCGCGGGCGCTGATCGGCAAGGAAGTCGGCGATGCGATCGAGGTCAACGCGCCAGGCGGTGCGCGGGGCTACGAGATCGTCCAGGTGCAGTTCATCTAGGGCCTGTTGATAATTCTACTCTGGCGGCCGACTAGCGACTCGCCAGAGCGAATTCTGAAAAGGTCCTATGTCGCGGCCTGCGATTTGAGCGCCAGCAGCCTCTCGGCCTCCGCCACCACCTCCGCAGGCGCGACGTGACCGCCAGGCGCAGCCAGCAGCGTTGACGAGAACGGCCCGCGCGGGCCGGTCAGGCCGGGTTCTGTCGCCAGAAACACGGCGACGGTGGGCAGGCCGAAGGCACTGGCGAGGTGAGTGAGGCCGGTGTCGGCGCCGATGATCAGCACCGAGCGGCCGATGATCGCGGCGATCTCGGCAAGCGGTAATTTCGGCACCAGCACGGTCTGCCGAACGGCCGCGGCAATCGCTTCGGCAACCGCCTTTTCTCTGTCGTTAGACCAGGTGGTGACCGGCGTCATTCCTCTCTCCACGAGAAGCCCGGCAGTCTCGATCCAGTCGCCTACCGGCCATTTCTTGTCCTCGCGGCTGGTGCCGTGCAGCAGCAAGGTGGGGTTTTCGCCGACAAAGGTCGAACCGCCGGCTGGCGGCACGATGCCGGACTCAAGCCTGGAAAAATCCGGTTCATAGCCGAGCGCCAGCCCGAACAGGCGCCTTGTGCGTTCGATGGCGTGCAGATCGCGCGGCACGGCATAGCGGCGGTCGTAGAACAAAGTCGCCGAAGGCTCGCGGGCGCTCGAGCGGTCGAAGCCGGCGATCGGCGCCGCGGCCAGTTTCGCCACCAGGGCCGATTTCAGCAATCCTTGCGCATCGATGACGAGATCGTAGCGGCAATCGCGCAAGGCGCGACGCAATCTTGCCGCCTCGCGCCATGTGCCGCGGCCGAGTGGGCCTGTGCGCCAGCGCCGGATCGCCACGGTGTGGATGGTTGCGATGGCTGGATGCAGCGCCACGATGCCGGCAAAGGCTTCTTCCACGCACCAGTCGAACGATACGTCCGGCCGGTAGCGGCGAGCATCCTCGACGGCCGGAAACGTGTGGATGACGTCACCCATCGAGGATGTCTTGACGATGAGCACCCTCATGCGGCGGCCGGCATTTCCAGCAGCCGTTCCGCTGCTGCCGCGACCTGTGACACCTCGAGCGTCTTCAGGCAATTGAGATGGCCGAGCGGGCAGATTTTCTGGTGGCAGGGCGAACAGGACAGGCCGAGCCAGACCAGTTCGCGCTGCTCGGCGAGCGGCGGCGTATTCTCAGGCGAGGTCGAGCCATAGACGGCAACGATCGGCGTGCCGACCGCGGCGGCGACATGCATCAGCCCGCTGTCGTTCGATACCGCAAGCCTGGCCGCGGCGATCAGGTCGATGGCGTCCTCCAGCCGCGTCTGGCCGGCGAGGTCGACAACCCCTGGTGCAAGCGTAGCGATTTCCGCCGTCACCTCGGCGTCGTTCTTCGATCCGAACAGTGCGACCCTAAAACCTTTCGCCATCATGTCGCCGGCAAGACCGGCATAGCGTTCGCTCGGCCAGCGTTTGGCGGGCCCGAACTCGGCGCCGGGCATAAGTGCCACGAATTTGTTCGCCTCCAGCCCGAAACGGCCCAGCAGTGCCGCCTGGTTTTCTGTGTCGATGGCGAGCCTCGGGGCCCGGAACGTGCCCCCTTGGGCGAGGCCGAAATAGGCCTGCGCCGTGCGCCGTTTCACCTGGTCGGGCAAGGGAACGATATCGGTCAGCAGCCCGTAGCGCATTTCCTTGAGATGGCCGATGCGGCGCGGAATGCGGGCAAAGAACGGGACCAGCGCCGACTTCCAGCTTCCAGGCATGATATAGGCCATGTCGTAATGGCCGCGCAGCAGGCGGCCGAAGCGCCTTCGGGTGCGGAATTCCAGTGCGCCGGATTTCAGCGGCAGTTCGACCTGCTGGCGTATTTCGGGCATGCGCTTGACCAGTGGCGCCGCCCATGCCGGCGCCAGCACGTCGATCGCGGCGTTCGGGTGAAGCTCCCTCAGCGCCGAGAACAGGCACTGCGCCATCACCATGTCGCCCACCCAGCGTGGGCCGATCACGAGGATCGTTGGGCTTTCAGCCATTCGACATAGTCTCTGACGCCGGTTTCCACTGTGCGAAACTGACCATTGTAGCCGGCGGCGCGCAACCGGGACATATCAGCTTGCGTAAAGCTCTGGTAGCTGCCCTTGAGGTGGTCGGGGAAGTCGATGAACTCGATCTCGCCTTTGCCCAGCGCGCCGATCACCGTTTCGGCAATGGCGCGGAACGGCTGGGCAAGGCCGGTGCCGCAGTTGAAGATGCCGCTTAAGCCGCGTTTCCACAGCCACAGATTGACGTCGGCGACATCGCCGACATGGATGAAATCGCGGCTCTGCTCGCCGGGTCCGAAACCTTCATAGGCGCCGAACAGCTTCGGGTTCTGGCCTTGCTCGACCTGATTGAACAAGTGGAAGGCGACCGAGGCCATGGCGCCCTTATGCGCCTCGCGCGGTCCGTAGACGTTGAAATAGCGCAGGCCCGCCACCGGCGAATGATCGGTATCGAAGACGGTGCGGCGGACATAGTCGTCGAACAGCTTCTTTGAATAGGCATAGACATTGAGCGGGCGTTCGCATTCCGGCTCCTCGCGAAACTCGGCGCCACCGCCGTAGACCGACGCGGAGGAGGCGTAGAGGAAGGGCACCCGCAGCGCGAGGCAGGCATGCAGCAGCCGCTTCGAATAGGCGTAGTTGACCTCCATCATGAACCTGCCGTTCCACTCGGTGGTGGTCGAGCAGGCGCCCTGGTGGAAGACGGCCTCGATGCGGCCAAGGTCCCCCGCCTCCATCCGCGGCAGGAAATCGTCCTTGTCGAGATAATCGGCGATCTGCAGATCGGCGAGATTGGCGATCTTGTGGCCGTCGGTCAGGTCGTCGACGACGAGGATGTCGCTAATCCCTTCGGCGTTGAGAGCGGCAACGATGTTGGAGCCGATCATGCCGGCGCCGCCCGTGACGATGATCATGAAAGCCTCTGGTATCTTGTGCCGATTCCGGCCCTTATAGGGGAGGCTGGCGAGGCTGTCGATAAAGCAGGTCGCAATCCGGCGGCTGGGTGAGCGTCACAGTGCCGCCGCAAAGCAATCGCTTCAGTCGGCGACTCACCGGCGAAGCGCGACAGGAGCAAGGCAATGCCGTCGACCGAACTGCTTATCGCCTTCTTCGCCACCACGGCGATCTTTGCCTACATTCCCGGTCCGGCGATGCTTTACGCTGCTGCGCAAACCATGGCGCGCGGCCGCTGGTCCGGCCTGACGGCGGCGCTGGGCATTCATCTTGGCGGCTATGCGCATGTCATCGCCGCTGCTGCCGGGCTGTCCGTGCTTTTCCACGCGGTGCCGACGCTCTACGTGGCGGTCAAGCTGGCCGGCGCGCTCTATCTGATCTGGCTGGGTGTCTCGCTGTTCCGCGCCAGGGCGCAAGACGATGCCGTCATCCCGGGCATTGTGCCGAAATCGGCCAGCCGCGCCTTTTTCGAGAGCATCACCGTCGAGGTGCTCAATCCCAAGACGGCGATCTTCTTCATGGCGTTCCTGCCGCAATTCATCGACGCGTCGGCGACATTTCCCGTCTGGCTTCAATTCCTCGTCCTCGGGACGATCGTCAATTTGATGTTCTCCTCGGCGGATGTCATGTGCGTGGTATTGGCAGGCGCGCTGATCACCAGGCTGCGGCGCTCGAGCCACGCGCAGCGCCTCATGCGGCGTGCGGGCGGTGCGGTGCTCGTCGGATTGGGCGTTCATGTGGCTTTGCAGAAAAGCTGATCCGCCAACCGGCGTTGACTCTGATCCGCTCGGCGCCCGCCGTTGCGTTGGGCCGAATTGCGGTATATCGGCTTCGCCATGAACGACCAGCCCTGCCAGTCCAGTGCTTTCGCAGCACCGGGACCGGTTCCCATTGCACGTCGCGGATGACATGAGCGAGCAATACCTGCCTTCTCCCGAACCCCTTCACCGTGCCATCTCGCGGTTCAGCAGCGTCACCGTGCTGGTGGTCGGCGACTTCATCCTCGACCGTTTCGTCAACGGCGTCATCGAGCGGATTTCACCTGAAGCGCCTATTCCGGTGCTGCGCGGGCGTGGCGAAACGTCGGCGATGGGCGGCGCCGGCAATGTCGTCTCCAACATCGTCTCGCTCGGCGCTGCGGCGATACCGGTCTCAGTGATCGGCAACGATCATGCCGGGAACAATCTCATGCGAATGCTCGCCGAGCTTGGTGTCGACACCGGCGGCCTGGCGCAGGACGCGAGCCGCATGACGTCGTCGAAAAGCCGGTTCAGCGCGCTCAACCAGCAGGTGCTGCGCTTCGACGAAGAGGAAATCAAGCCGCTGGGCGACGCGGAGCGGGCGACGCTGGTCCGACATTTCCGCACCGCGCTCGCGCAAGCCGACATCGTCATCCTATCCGACTACGGCAAGGGCATGTTGCTAGACGGCGTCGCCGGCGAGCTGATCTCGATCTGCCGCGAAGCGGGAAAGCCGGTGCTGGTCGATCCCAAGGGCCGTGACTATGCGTGCTATGCCGGGGCGACGGCGATCACCCCCAATCGCAAAGAACTTGGCGAAGCGGTCGGACGCGCGGTGTTTGCCGATGACGAGATCGTGGCCGCGGCGCGCGAGCTGATCTCTGCACATGGCTTCGATTTCGTCGTCGCGACGCGCAGCGAAAAGGGCATGAGCGTCGTCGGCGCGGACGATGCCCGGCACATCGCCACGCAGGCGCGGGAAGTGTTCGACGTTTCCGGCGCCGGCGACACTGTCATTGCGACGTTTGCGTTGGCTCTTGCCGCGGGCGCCGACCGCATCATGGCCGCCGCCATCGCCAATGCGGCGGGTGGCGTGGTGGTGGGAAAGCGCGGTACCGCGCGGCTGACGGTCGAGGAACTCACCGGCGCGTTGTTTCGCTCGCACGGACCGATTGCCCACAAGGATGCAATCCTTGATGCCGCCGCCGCCGCCCGGCTGGTGGCGACGTGGAAGGACGAAGGCCTGAGCGTCGGCTTCACCAATGGCTGTTTCGATATCCTTCACGCCGGCCATGTCAGCCTATTGCATGCGGCGCGCAGCCAGTGCGACCGGCTGGTTCTCGGCCTCAACAGCGATGCCTCGGTGCGCCGGCTGAAAGGGCCGGGGCGCCCGGTCAACGACGAGCATGACCGCGCCTGCGTGCTGGCGGCGCTTGCCTCGGTCGATGCCGTCGTCGTCTTCGAGGAAGACACGCCGCTCGGCCTGATCGAGGCGCTGAAGCCCGACATACTGGTCAAAGGCGCCGATTATACGATCGATCAGGTGGTCGGCGCCGAAGTGGTGCAGAAGGCGGGCGGCCGCGTTGTGCTGGTCGATCTCGTCGCCGGCAAGAGCACCACCGGCACCATCGGCAAGTTGCGCGCCGGCAATACAAACTGAGGGTTTCATGTCCGAACTGAACGATTACCTGGTCCGCTCGGCGGCCGCGATCACCGCGATGGTCGAGCGCGACCTCAGCAGCGAGATGGAGCGGGCGGTTACCGCTGTCGTCGCCGCACTTTCGCAAGGGAAGGCGCTGCTGATCTGCGGCAATGGCGGCTCGGCGAGCGACGCAATCCACATCGCCGGCGAACTGGTCGGCCGCTTCCTGAAGGAGCGCAAGGCCTACAACGTGATCGCGCTGCCGGCCAATGCGGCGGTGCTGACCGCCTGGGGCAATGATTACGGCTTCGACACGGTGTTTTCACGCCAGGTCGAGGCGCATGGCGCGGCGGGTGCTGTGCTGCTCGCCATCTCGACCAGCGGCAACTCGGCCAGCATCCTCGCCGCCGCCGAACAGGCGCGCATGATGGACATGACGGTGATCAGCCTGACCGGCGACACCGGCGGCAAGCTCAAGCCGCTCTCCGACATCCTGCTCAACGTGCCCTCGACCTCGACGCCGATCATCCAGCAGGGGCATCTATGCCTCTATCATCATCTGTGCGAAATGGTCGAAGCGCGCCTCTGCGATGGCTGACATCGGCCCTGTCGTGAGGTCGAATCCATACCCGCTCGAAGAGCCGGGCCTGTGGGTCGAGCGGATCGGTACCTCGGTCTTTCCAGCCGGCACGCCGGCGCTGTTCCTCGATCGTGACGGCACCGTCAATGTCGATACCGGCTATCCCAGCGATCCAGCTGACATCGTGCTGCGGCCGGAGATGCTGCCGGTGATCCGAACGGCCAACCTCGTTGGCCTTCCTGCGATCGTGGTCTCCAACCAGTCGGGCATAGCTCGCGGTTATTTCGGCTGGCCGGATTTCGCCGCAGTCAATGCTCGGCTGCTGGCGCTTCTCGAAGCACAGGGTTGCCGGATCGATCTGGTGCTCGCCTGCGCCTACCATTCGAGCGGGACGGGTGAACTGGCAGCAGGTGACCATCCGATGCGCAAGCCAAATCCGGGCATGCTTCTGCGTGCCCGCGATCTGCTGGGCGTGGATATCAGCCGATCAATCATCGTCGGCGACAAGGCCGATGACATGGAAGCCGGACGGCGAGCCGGGCTTTGCGAGGGCTGGTTGGTGCGCGGCAAATTCAATCGAGTCGCTGGCGATAGTACGTTCACGACGCGCAAACTGACGACCGGTAACGATCACAGCAAACTCTGCGACGCCATCGCCGAACTCGGCCGGGATTAAGTTCTCACTTCGCTGAAAGCCACCAAGCCCTCGTCCTTGACGCGGCGGATGGTCAGGGCCGTCCGCACCGTGTCGACATTCGGCGCCGAGGCCAGCTCCTCGATGACGAATGTCTGGAAGGCGCCGAGGTCGCTCGCCACGCAATGCAGCAGGAAGTCGGATTCGCCCGACACCATCCAGGCGTTGCGCACGATCGGCCAACCGCGGGTGCGTTCGGCGAAGGTTTTGAGCTCGGCGTCGGCCTGGTGATGCAGGCCGATGAGGCAGAAGGCGACGACGTCTAGGCCGAGCGCCGGCGCATTGAGCAAGGCGCGGTAGCCGCGGATGATCCCGGTCTCTTCCAGCCGCCTGACACGGCGCAGGCATGGCGGCGCCGAAATGCCGACGCGGCCGGACAGCTCGACATTGGTCATGCGGCCGTCGTGCTGAAGCTCGCGCAGGATCTTCCAGTCGATGGCGTCGAGATCGGCTTTGAGCGGCATGGATACCTTCGGCGCTTCACGCAAGAATCTTTCGTGATTTTGTAATTAAACGACTTTGGTGTCCATTCCATCCCTTCAGCCGGTGATTTTCGGACAGTCACTGCGCAAGATGTTCATGGATCGTCTGTTTGTGCCGAAGCTTTCCGGGGACGAAGGCCAGGTCGTCTTGCTGGCGTCGCCTGCAACACCTAGATTAGGGCCGATATCGATCCCTGTGCCGGACGCTTCATTCGCGTCCGGTTGTTGTGAAAGCCCTGCTATGACCACCAAGCATGCACCCGTTCTCATCATCGGCTCCGGTCCCGCCGGCTATACGGCGGCAATCTACGCCGCCCGTGCCATGCTGAAGCCGATGCTGGTCGCCGGTCTGCAGCAGGGCGGTCAGTTGATGATCACCACCGATGTCGAAAACTACCCGGGCTTTGGCGATCCGATCCAGGGTCCGTGGCTGATGGAACAAATGTTGAAACAGGCCGAGCATGTCGGCACCGACGTCATCAACGACATCATCACCGAGGTCGACCTCAATGTGCGGCCGTTCCGCGCCAAGGGCGATTCCGGCACCACCTATACCGCCGACGCACTGATCATTGCCACCGGCGCGCAGGCGAAATGGCTGGGCATCCCGAGCGAACAGACCTTCATGGGCTTCGGCGTGTCGGCCTGCGCCACCTGCGACGGCTTCTTCTATCGCGGCAAGGATGTCGCGGTGATCGGCGGCGGCAATTCGGCGGTGGAGGAGGCGCTCTACCTTTCCAACCTGGCAAAGAGCGTGACGGTCATCCACCGGCGCAGCGACTTCCGGGCCGAGCGCATCCTGAGCGAGCGGCTGTTCAAGAAGGACAATGTCCGCATCATCTGGGACACCGTTGTCGACGAGATCACCGGCCAGTCCGGCAAGATGCCGCTGCCGCCGTCGGTGGAAGGGCTGAAGCTGCGCAATGTGGTGACCGGCCAGGAGATGCATCTGACGGTCGACGGCGTGTTCGTGGCGATCGGCCATGCGCCGGCGGTCGAGCTGTTCGCCGGCAAGCTGAAGCAGAAGCCGAACGGCTATCTGTGGACGGCGCCGGATTCGACCTGCACCGACATGCCGGGCGTGTTCGCCGCCGGCGACGTGACCGACGACATCTACCGCCAGGCGGTGACGGCGGCGGGGCTCGGCTGCATGGCCGCGCTTGAGGCGGAGAAGTACCTTGCCGGGATCGAAGTTCACCGCGAAGCAGCGGAGTAGGGAAGCGGCCGAGAAAAGCCGCGTAAAAGCCTGATTTTTCATTCAGACGCCAAAAACAGAACGAGGGGCATCATGGCGTTGGACTGGGACAAGCTACGCGTGTTTCACGCTGCCGCGGAAGCTGGGTCGTTCACCCATGCCGCCGAGACACTGCATCTGTCGCAATCGGCGATTTCACGGCAGGTCAGCGCGCTCGAACATGACGTCGGCGTGCCGCTGTTCAATCGCCATGCCCGCGGCCTGGTGCTGACCGAGCAAGGTGAGATGCTGTTCCGCACGGCGCATGACGTGCTGATGAAGCTGGAGACGATCAAGTCGCGGCTGACCGAGGCCAAGGACCGGCCCTCCGGGGTGCTCAGGGTGACGACCACGGTGGGGCTTGGCGCCGGCTGGCTGACCGAGCGCGTGCAGGAATTCATCGAGCTCTATCCCGAGATCAGCCTGCAGTTGATCCTGGCAAACGAGGAGCTCGACCTCACCATGCGCCGGGCGGACTGCGCGATCCGGCTGCGCCAGCCGCAGCAGCCTGATCTCATCCAGCGCCGCCTGTTCACCGTGCATTTCCATCTCTACGCGGCGCCCTCCTACGTCAACAAGTATGGCAAGCCGGCGTCGATCGCCGAGTTGAAGGCCCATCGCATCGTCACCTTCGGCGTGCCGGTGCCGGCGCATTTGTCGGAATTGAACTGGCTGGAAACGGTTGGCGATTTCGAAGGCGGGCAAAGGGTGCCGACGCTGCAGATCAACGACATATTGTCGATCAAGCGCGCGGTACAGGGCGGCGCCGGCATCGCCATGCTGCCCGACTATGTGGTCAGCAAGGACTCAGGGTTGGTGCAGTTGCTGCCGGAGACCGAAGTGCCGTCCTTCGACACCTATTTCGCCTATCCCGATGCGATGAAGAACCAGGCGAAACTCCACGTCTTCCGCGATTTCATTATCGCCAAGGCGCGCAGCTGGTCGTTCTAACCCTTCTGCACGTCGCTTCCTGCCTTGCACCGCGGACGATCATCTCTTACTGGCCGCGCCATGGCGTCAGGCGGGGCAGCCAGCCTGGAACGGCATGGCGGTAGGCCTCGTAGTCGGCGCCATAGCGGCGGGCAAGCGTCGGTTCCTCGTAGAGCTTCACGAACGAGACCATGGCGATGGCGGCGATAGCGGCATAGGCGATGAGAGTCCAACTCGAAAACAGCAGTGCCTGGCCAAGGATGATCGACAGCACCGCCAGATACATCGGGTTGCGGACATGGCGGTAGATGCCGCCGATAACCAGTTGCTCGGTCGGCGCGACCGGGGCGGGCGTGCCCAGGCCTTCGAAGGCAAAACGGGCGAAGGCATGAAGCAGCAAGGCCGCTGCGACGACAATCAGGACCCAGCCGACCGGCACCAAGCCGGGCAGGGTAGACCATGGCAGACGATAGCGATCGGTCAACAGCCAGGGCAGCAATCCCGCGACCACGCCGGGCGCTGCAATGAAGAATAACGCGCTGCCGGCGATCGCCTGACGTGTCCTCATTGAGCTTCCTTCTAGAGTGGAGTGCTTCCACTTGGACGCACAAAGTACACTCTAGCGCTTGGAGTCTACGCGTCGTGCGTTTCGAACCGAAGGTTAGCGCAGCGAAAAATCGATTCCAATTTCGGGCCGATACGCGGCTGCTGCAAAAATAAACGCATGCTGCCTGATTCGACGTCATTCGTTGTCTTCTGCATTTGGAGCGAAAATCGGCTCTGATTCGCTATATCGCGTCGATTTTTTCCTGGCTGTGCATCGCATTTCGACGATTTTGCTGGTCCTACGAGGGCAAGGAATGGATTAGACCACAGCCTGTGTCATTTTGCATGCGTGTGTTGCAAAATAGATGCTTGTTTCTTGGGCATGATGAGCACATATATAGATCATCTCCTGGGCGCGTTCTCCTCCCATTAGCGCCCTCGAGTGTTCCCCTCTGGAGGTTAGCCCTAACAGGCACTTCCAATCAAACTCAGCCGGATCTTCATTGATCCGGCTTTTTTGTTGCCCGAAACCTGCTGGCGCTGAGGGAAAGCCGACCGAAATTGTCACGTAACAGTGACATGTAACCTCAGGTAACCTGTCACAGGCGCTCAGCATCGACTAAGCAGATCATAGGACGCGGTGTGGTTCGTGCGGGAGATGGGGGCATCACTCGGACGATCCGGGCTCAGGCGGCTACCGCGTCCGAACCATTCTTCCGCTGAGGCCGTCAGGCGCTGGCGGCATGTGCGGCGGACCTGCCGTTTCGCCTCCCACGAAGACGGTCCGCAAGAGAGCGGCGTCCGGATCATTCCGGACGCCGTTTCCTTGTGTTCAGCAGCCTGCGATACTGGCGCCAAATCCAGTGTCAGGCGGCCTTGCCATTGGCGTTCAACGCCTCGTCGGCCAGGCGACCGGTGAGTTCGGCCATATGGTCGAAGGCGGCACGATAGCTGGCCACGCCTGCGGTGGCCGAACGCAACTCGATGATCAGGTCGCCGATCTCGGCCTGCGGCATGGTCGCCTCGACCACATCCCATCCCGGCCAGCCAGGCCGCGCATCGTAGCCGAGAATCTGGCCGCGCCGTTGCGGGATTAGGGCGATAATCCTCGACGTCGCGTCGGACGGCGTGACGATCTCGACCTTCATGACCGGTTCGAGCAGCACTGGCGAGCAGGCCGCCATGCCTTCCTTCATTGCCAGCTTCGCCGCCATCTGGAAGGCCATGTCTGATGAATCGACGGCGTGATAGGAGCCGTCGGACAGATTGACGGCGACATCGACCACCGGAAAGCCGAGCGGGCCGGATTTCAGATAATCACGCACGCCGGTCTCGACCGACTGGATATAGGTTTTCGGCACGGCGCCGCCGGTGATGGTGTCGGTGAACTGGAAGCCGGAGCCGCGCGGCAGCGGCTTGATCTCGATCACGACGTCGCCGAACTGGCCATGGCCGCCCGACTGCTTCTTGTGGCGGCCACGCTGCTGCGCCGTTTTGCGGATCGTCTCGCGATAAGGCACGGCCGGCGGATGGCCTTCGATCGGGATCTGGTTCTTGCCTTCCAGCCGCTCGCGCACGACGCGCAGATGCATCTCGCCATGGCCCGACAGCACGGTTTCGGCCGAATCCTGATTGTGGCGCAGGCTGAGCGAGGGGTCTTCCTCGGCAAGGCGCTGGATGGCCGCCGACATCTTCACCTCGTCCTTGCGTTCCTTCGGGCGCAGCGCGAAGGCAAAGACCGGTTGCGGCGGCGCCAGCGTTACCAGCGGCTTGATGCCGCCTTTGGCCGAACTCAGCGTCTGGCCGGTCGTGACGTCGTCCAGCTTGCCGAGCGCGACCGTGTCGCCGGCCTTGGCCGAGGTGAGCTTGGACTGATCCTTGCCGAGCATTCTGTAGATGCCGGAGACTTTTGCCGTGGCGCCATTCGAAAGGAAGAGCTCGGAGGCGTCGGCAAGCTGGCCGGACAGTATGCGCGAGACCGACAGCTTGCCACCATGCGCGGTGTGAATGGTTTTCATCACCTGGACCACGGTCGCATTTTCGTCCGGTGCACCAAGGCGCTTGCGGGTCGCCTCGATGTCGGGCGCATCGTGGCGGATCGTCTTCAACAGGCGCAGCACGCCGTTGCCCTTCTCGGCAGTGCCGATCAGCACGGGGGTGACCGCGCCGTCACGCAGGTCGGCGGCGAGATCGTCGAAGATCGCGTCCTTCGGCGGCTCAATCTCTTCGAGGAGCTGCTCCATCAACTGGTCATCATGATCGGCGAGCGTCTCCAGCATGGAAAAGCGAGCCTCCAACTCGCGCGCCTTGTCGTCGCCCGGAATCTCGGCCACCTCGCTTTCGGCATATTCGCGATAGATGTAGGCGCGCTCCAGAGCGAGATCGATCGAGCCGATGACGACGCCGTTCTTCCGCAGCGGAACCTGGCGAAGCAGCAACGGCACCGAGCTTGCCGGCTGCAGCATCTTCAGCGTGTCGCGCACGCCTGATATCGCCTTGTCGACCTTGTTGAGGAACATGATGCGCGGCACGCCGAGATCGTCGAGCTTGCGCATGATCAGCTGCAGGGCAGGAATCTTCTTCTCGTCGGCCTCGGCGACGACCACCGCGATGTCGCAGGTGGCAAGCACCGGCTCTGCCTCGAAGGAGAATTCGATGGAGCCGGGACAATCGACGAAAGTGAGTTGCTCGCCCATGAATTCGGTGGTGGCAAAGGTTGCCTCGACGCTCATGGCGTGGGCGCGTGCCTCGGGCGAATGGTCGGAAACGGTGTTTCCCGAGGAAACGGGATTCTGGCGGGCAATGGCGCCCGTGCGGGCTAATATGGCTTCGAGAAGTGTCGTCTTACCGCTTGCAAAGGGACCGACTATGGCAATGCATTTCGGTCCCGTGCGTCGTCCTCCGGCGCGAGTTCCCATGACTGACCTCCACTCAGGCGTTTCCCTGGGAGCGGCGGCCGGCCTGTCGACCGTCGCGGGCGGGGCTTTTTTTCAGTTCGCCACCTGCCCAAAAGCATCGTCCCACGGGTTAGCCGGGAGGGCAAGGGATTTGAGGGCTGCCTGACGTCGCGGATGCTGAGCCGTGATCGGTGGGGCCGACGGGTGCGAGCCTAGGTTCCCCATCAAATCCCGCGACCGAGCCGTCACCGAACAGCCGCAAAAGCGGTTGCGCCATGATGGTTATCGGACGAAAGTGCCCGTTTCTTGCCACAAAAGAGGAACGGCCGTCGCCGACCGGTCCGCCATCAGCTTGAGGATTCGCGACGATGAAGATCATTGCCTGCGGCAGCGTGCCGACCGTCATTGCGCCGGAAAAGTACTTCACCGGCCGTGTGTTGCAGACGCCGATCATCGAGAAGGAAGCCCCGGCGCGTCTGCGCGCCATCATGGTCAGTTTCGAGCCCGGCGCGCGTACCCACTGGCACACGCATCCGCTTGGGCAGACGCTCTACGTCGTATCAGGCGCCGGCCTCGCGCAAAGCTGGGGCGGGCCGATACAGGAGATCCGGGCCGGCGACGTTATCTCGTTTGCGCCTGATGAAAAGCATTGGCACGGCGCTGCCCCGAAATCGGCGATGGAGCATATCGCCATGCAGGAGGCAATCGACGGCGTCCATGCCGACTGGCTGGAGAAGGTGACGGACGAGCAGTATGGCGGCTGAGCCGGGCGCTTTTGATCGGTCCTAAAAGCGCGTCGCGTCTGGTCATTATAGGTGATTTCAACACTTAGGTTTGGAGTCGTCATGTCGAATCGTCGCTTGCCTCTTGTTGCCGCCGTCTATCTCGGCACATTCGTCGCGCTGCTCGACATCAGCATCGTCAATGTCGCCCTGCCGACGATCCAGATTGCGCTCGGCATCGACTTCGCCGGGCTGCAATGGGTGATCGACGCCTACACGCTTTGCCTGTCTGCCTTCATGCTGTCGGCAGGCCTGATCGGTGACCGCTACGGGCGCAAGCGCTCCTGGCTGGCAGGCATCGGCATCTTCGTGGCTGGTTCTGCCATCTGTGCAATCGCGCCCAACCTGCCGGTGCTGCTGGCAGGCCGGGTGGTGCAGGGGATCGCCGGATCGCTGATCATTCCGGGCGCGCTGTCGATCCTGACGCAGGCGTTTCCCGATGCCCGCGAGCGCGCCGGCGTCATTGGCGGCTGGGCGTCGTTTGCCGCCATCTCGCTGCTCGCCGGCCCCGTCGTCGGCGGCATCCTGGTCGAAGCCGCCGGATGGCAGAGCATTTTCCTGATCAACCTGCCGCTCGGCTTGGCCACGATCGTGCTGGGTGCAGCTTCGATCGTAGAGACTTCCCACCCCGAGCATGCTCATCTCGACCTTGTCGGCCTGGCGCTCAGCATTCTGTGGCTGGGCGCGCTGACCTTTGGCCTGATATCGGCAGGTGAAAACGGTTGGGGCGATCCGCGGACGGTCACGGCCGTTGTTGCCGGCCTGGCCGGCTTGGCAGTCTTCCTTGCCTTCGAGGCGCGCACGCCGCGGCCGATGCTGCCGCTTGGCCTGTTTCGCGACATTCGCTTTGCCGTCGCCAATGTCGCATCGTTCGCGCTCGGCCTCACCTCCTACACCGGCGTCTTCCTTTATTCGATGTTCCTGCAGCAGGCCCAGGGCTGGTCGCCGACACAGACCGGCTTGCGCATGGCGCCGCTGTTCCTTGTCCAGATGGTCGTGTCGCCGGCGATCGGCGGGCTCAGTCAGCGCTACGGACATTCGGCGCTGATGGCCGCCGGCTATCTTTCGAGCGGGTTTTCCATGCTGGGCATGTGCTGGGTTGAAGCCTCAAGCCCCTATGTGACGATCGGCCTGCTGTTTGCCGTCGGCGGCCTCGGCAACGCGCTGTCGATCCCGACCGGCAGCGCCGCCGCGATGTCGTTTGCGCTGCGCGAGCGGTCGAGCATGGTGTCGGCGGTGATCAACGCAACCCGCCAGAGCGGGACCGCCATCGGCATCGCGCTGCTCGGCGCCCTGATGAGCATGCGGGCAGCAACCCTGCTGACGGGGCATCTTGAAAATGCTGGGGTCGCCAATGCTGGAGCGGTGGCTCGCGCCGCCGTTTCAAGACACGATTTCGCAGCCGATGCGGCGATGGGAGAGGACGGCCTGCGCGCTCTGTTCGCAGCCGCCTATGCCGGCGGCTTCCATGCGGCGATGCTGACGGCGGCCATCGTCTCGTTCGTCACGGCCGGGCTTCTGGTCGCCATTCTGGCGCCGGCCGAGGCACGTTCGGCGCGCGAAACCAATGAGCAGGGATGAGGCTGGTGCCTATCGCCTCGAAAACCCGGCTCGCGGCCGGGTTTTGGCGTTCGGGATGCCCTGATCAGGTCAGCGAGGCGGTGAAGCGCTGGATGCGCGTGCAGGCCTCTTCGAGCAACGCCTCGGATGTGGCGTAGGAGATGCGGAAGTTCGGGCCGAGGCCAAAAGCCGAGCCGAACACGACCGCCACGCCCTCCGCCTCGATCAGCTCCGAGCAGAAGGTCTCGTCGCTGTCTATCACCTTGCCGGCTTTGGTCTTCTTGCCGATCAGCTTGGCGCAGGACGGATAGACATAGAAGGCGCCTTCGGGCGATGGGCATGTGATGCCGCGCGCCTGGTTGAGCATCGACACGACGAGATCGCGCCGCGCCTGGAAGATCGCCTTGTTTTTCGCAATGAAATCCTGCGGACCGTTCAGCGCCTCGACCGACGCCCACTGCGCGATGGTGCAGGCGCCGGACGTCTGCTGGCCCTGGATCATGTCCATCGCCTTGATCAGCGCCACCGGCCCGGCCGCATAGCCGATGCGCCAGCCGGTCATGGCATAGGCCTTCGACACGCCGTTCATGGTCAGCGTGCGCTCATAAAGCTTCGGCTCGACCTCGGCGATTGTCTTGAAGACGAAGTCGCCATAGATCAGGTGCTCATACATGTCGTCGGTCAGCACCCAGACATGCGGATGCTTCAACAGCACGTCGGCCAGATCGCGCAATTCAGCCTCGGTATAGGCGGCGCCCGAAGGGTTCGACGGCGAGTTCATCAACAGCCATTTGGTGCGCGGTGTGATCGCCTTTTCCAGCGCCGCCGCCGTCAGCTTGAAGCCGTTGTCGATGGAGGTGTCGGCAAAGGCTGAGGTGCCGCCGCAGATCGCCACCATCTCGGGATAGCTGACCCAGTACGGCCTCGGTATGATGACCTCGTCGCCGGGGTTCAGCGTCGCCATGAAGGCATTGAACAGGATCTGCTTGCCGCCGGTGCCGACGATGGTCTGCTCCGGCCGATAGTCGAGATTGTTCTCGCGCTTGAATTTTTTCGCGATCGCCTCGCGCAGCGGCACGATGCCGGAAACCGGCGGATATTTCGTTTCGCCGCGGCGGATGGCGTCGATCGCTGCGTTCTTGATGTTGTCCGGCGTGTCGAAGTCCGGCTCGCCGGCACCCAGCCCGATCACGTCACGGCCGGCGTTTTTCAGCTCGCGCGCTTTCTGCGTCACTGCGATGGTCGCGGAAGGCTTAACGCGGGAAAGGACGTCGGCAAGAAAGGCCATGACGATATTGTCTCCTTTGGGGTGCAGGCGGTCCATCCAACCGCGGCGCATCTCATGTCGCATCATTCCGCCAAGCGCAAGCACTGTCGGATGAGCCAGATCTCAAATCCCCGGCAAATCCGGCAACAATAAATTCACTTACCGGCGGTAAAACCCCGAGTGGCTGGATCCATTCCGCCAGTCTCGCAAAGCGAGGAACCGTGTCGCGCAGCATCGGGCTTGCCCATATCGTCCGTCATGACGACGGCACCGCCAGCGGTGTCTGGGGCACCCATACGCTGCAGAGCGCTTTCCAGCCGATCTTCGCCTTCAGCAACGGAAAATTGTCGGTCACCGCATTCGAGGGGCTGATCCGGCCGTTCCGCGATGGCGAGCCGCAGGCGCCGATGAGTTTTTTCAACACCTGTCCGACGGTCGACCGCCTGCATATCGAGGCGCTGACAAGGACGCTGCACCTTCTGAACGCCGGTGCCAGCCTGCCGCCAGAGGCGTCCATCTTCATCAATTTCGACCCGTCCGTGTTCACCGATCGCAGCATCGCCGACAAGGCGCTGCGCGACATGCGGCTGGTGCTGCATGAGGCTGATATCGATGCGAACCGCGTCGTCTGCGAGGTGACCGAGCAGAAATCGGCGTCGCAGGAAACCCTCTACAATTTCGTCGAGGCGCTCAGGGCCAATGGGTTTCGCATCGCCGTCGACGACTATGGTGCCGATGAGTCCGACATCAACCGCATCAAGGAGCTCAGGCCTGATATCGTCAAGTTCGACGCACGCTGGATCATGCAACTGATGGAGTCCGGCGCCGGCTTCGCGCTGCTGACCGCCATGGTGGCAAGTTTCGAAGAGCAAGGCATCCGCACGGTGTTCGAGGGCATCGAGGAGGGCTGGCAGCTTGAATTGGCCGAGAAATCGGGAGCCTCGATGGTGCAGGGATTCGCGCTGGCGCGCCCGGAGCTTGCGCCGACCAGCTTTCACGTTTTCGGCAAGGACAGGCAGATGCCCGCGGCAGTGTCCAATGCCGGCGATGCGCCTGCGACTGTATCGTCCTCGCTGCGGCCGAAACGGGCTTTCGGCCGCAAGGTGGTGCCATGACCGGGCGGCACGACAGGCGGCGCAATGTCGGCGAGGCGATCTTCGCCGACGAAGTCGGGATCGAATATGGCGTCTATGGCGCGTTCCGGCTGAGGAGCGCCTACCAGCCGATTTTTGCGCCGCGCGGCAGGTTTTTGACGGCCGTTGCGGTCGAAGGCCTGATTGAACCGCACCGCGCCGGCAGGTCGGTCGCACCACCCGTGTTTTTTGAGGGCGTGCCCCTGCCGGATCGCCTGTTCGTCGAGACGATGTGCCGGGTGCTGCATCTCCGGAACTTCCACAACATCGGTGTCGACGGGCTCGACCTGTTCTTCAACTATAATCCGCTGCTCAATGATGACCCCGGGCGGGCGCTGGCCGAGATCAGGCTGATGACCAGGCATCTCGCCGAGTTCGACCTGCACCCCGGCATGCTGGTCTGCGAGATCACCGAGCAGGCGGCCGACGACAAGGTGCTCGTCAGCCTGGTGCGCGAGATGCGGCGTGACGGCATCCGCATCGCCATCGACGATTTCGGCACCGGGCATTCGACGGTAGAACGGGTCGCCCTTGTCCAGCCTGACATCGTCAAGATCGACGGCACCTGGTTTGCGGAATTCTGTCGCCATGTCGCCGCCGAACGATTCTTCCGGCCGCTGGTTTCGGCGCTGCACGACCGCGGCACCAAGGTGCTGGTCGAAGGAATCGAGAATGCCACTCGTTTGCGCGTCGCGCTGGATGGCGGCGTCGACCTTTTGCAGGGTTATCATCTGGCGCGGCCGGCGCTGGCCGGCACGGTCTTCGACGAGGAGCCGCTGCCCATCGACCGGCTGCTTGGCAGGGACAACAACGTCGTGCCGTTATTTGGATGATCTATCAGCGGCGCTGATGGTTGCGCCAAAACAAATCACTGGATCAAATCGTTGCCGCCGGGATAGAGCCTTGGCTGTCGTCGCACGAGCAATGGGAGCAAAAATGACCATACTTTATGGGATGATCGACAGCGGCAATTGCTACAAGCCGCGCCTTCTGATGGCCAAGCTCGGCATGGCCTTCACCAATGTCGAGGTGAGTTCGCATACCGGCGACACCCGCAAGCCCGACTATGTCGCCAAGAACCCGAACGCCATGGTGCCGCTGCTTGAGCTCGACGACGGCAGGCGGCTTGCCGAATCCAACGCCATCCTGCTCTATCTCGCCGAAGGCACGCGGTTCCTGCCGGCCGACAAATACGAGCGCGCACTGGCCTATCAATGGCTGTTCTTCGAGCAGTACAGCCACGAGCCCTATATCGCGGTGCGCAAGGCGCTGCTGATCTTTCCCGAACGGGCCAAGGACGCGACGCCGGAGCGGCTGGCGGTGACGCTGGAGCGCGGCAACAAGGCGCTCGGCGTGATGAACAAGCATCTGGCGGGCAGGGCATTCTTTGCCGGCGAGGCATTGAGCGTCGCCGACATCGCGCTCTACGCCTATACGCATACGGCCGAGATGGGCGGTTTTCAGCTCGACGCTTATCCGGCGGTGGCGGCCTGGCTAAAACAGGTCGAGGCGGACAAGGGGCACGTGCCGATGGAATGGCTGCCTTAGTTCTGTCCTCACTCCCGTCGCCGCTTCGCGGTTCGCTCCGGACGGGGCGCGCCACGAGGCGCGACGCCCGGTCGGGCCTTGCGGCCTTCGGCCGCGACACGAAAACCGAGCAGGGATGGAATCCAGACAGCAAAAAGGCGGGACAAAATCCCGCCTTCCATGCTTGGTAGCCTGATCGGGAGCGTCCGGTCCGGGCCGGCAGCAATCTGCTGCTTCGGCTTGTCGGGGTCTTTCCGCTCCGGTGCGCTTCTCGCGCGACTGTCAGTACATCCGTGACTTGCCGCGCGCCCCGAGCTATCGCCCGGCGCGCGCCATTCGCAAAATCAGGCTGCCTTGCTCAGAGATCCAGCGGACGACTTGCCAGTGCGGCGGTCCTGCTCGATCTCGAAGTTGATCTTCTGGCCTTCGACCAAGGTCGACAGTCCAGCGCGCTCGACTGCGGAGATGTGAACGAAAACGTCCGCGCCGCCGCTGTCAGGCTGGATGAAGCCGAAACCCTTGGTGGAGTTAAACCACTTGACCGTACCTGTTGCCATTTCGATAGTCCTTATACGTTTGCTTTAGATTGACCGAACCGAAGTCCAGCCGGTTTGTATCGAGATTTTGGAGATAGACGTCAGCAAACGCGAATATCGCGAGGCCCGGATCGATCGGCCGAAATATCAATGGACCTCATATAGTCCGCTTCTCCGCAAAAAACAAGACTTCGCGAAAAAAGGCGCTGACGCGGCGCTGCCCAACGGCCGCCCCAATCGCGTGAAAGCCTTGTAACGTCGCGTGTTGCGGTGGGTCGCATTGTTTATCGCGCACGCTGCGGGGAAGGATCGTGCCGCCTTCGAGCGTCCGGTCCTGTTTTTGGGAGAGGACCATGAAAACTGTTCTGCTTGCCGCCTGCCTGACGCTGGTGGCCGCCGAGGCGCAGGCGATCTCGCGCTATGACCCGAGCCGCATGAGCTGCGACAGGGTGCAGGCGACGATTGCGCGGGAAGGCGCCGTCATCTTGCGTTACCAGTCGACGCGCACGCCGGGGCTGCCGCTCTACGACCGCTATGTGCGGAGCCAGCGTTTCTGTAACATGGGTG
This sequence comes from Mesorhizobium sp. M6A.T.Cr.TU.017.01.1.1, assembly GCF_004023115.1. Classification (NCBI taxonomy): domain Bacteria; kingdom Pseudomonadati; phylum Pseudomonadota; class Alphaproteobacteria; order Hyphomicrobiales; family Phyllobacteriaceae; genus Mesorhizobium; species Mesorhizobium sp. M6A.T.Cr.TU.017.01.1.1. The sequence goes on along the minus strand of NZ_RZTA01000037.1, from coordinate 14,580 downwards.
AGGTCAGGGCACGGGCGTCGGTACCGAGCGCCGATACGAGGTCCTGCGTCGTCTACAAATGCAAGCGGGTGGACACAGACCGGCGTTTCCGCCGGCGCATCTTTCCGAACTAACACCCTAGAAGCCGAATGAGACCTGCGCCGGCGGCGGCGGGCCGACGCGCACGCCTTCCATCGCCAGCATCTTTTCCTTGGTGGTCGAGCCGCCCGGCGCGGAAAAACCGCCGATCTTGCCGCCGGCGGCAAGAATGCGGTGGCACGGGATGACCAGCGGCACTGGGTTGGCGCCGAGTGCTGCGCCCGTCTCACGCGCCAGCCCGGCATGGCCGGCGCGCTTGGCCAGCTCGCCATAGGTGGTGGTCTCGCCAAAGGCGAGCTTGCGCGCCGCGTCGTAGATGGCGAGGCGGAAATCGTCGACGCCGGTGAGATCGACCGGCACACCGGAGAAATCGACGTCTTCGCCGGCTGCATAGGCCTTTATCGACGCGATCAGCTCGGCAACCCATTGCGGTTGGGCGCTCGAAGCGGCGCTGCCGGTATGGTGCAAGAGCCGGCGTTCCACCGCGTCGCGGTTGCGCTGGGGCAGGCAGAGCCTCGTCAGTCCGGCTTTGCTCCAGGCGATGCCCATAAAGCCGATCACGGTTTCGAAGACCGCGTGGCCGGCGGTGGCTTGAGGGGTGCTTTCCATGATGTGCTCCTTTCCGAAGAAACGGATGGGAATCCAGTACATATCGAGAACGAGATATCGCATTTTCAGGTTATTGTCGCCACCCGAAAACCATCCGAAGTCCACAACAGGCTGCGGATTGCGGGGGGAAAGGTGCTGGTGTAAGGATTTTCTTAACAGACGAACCGGACCCGAGCGCGGCTTGCCAGCAAAAATCATCTTTTCCGCGATCGGCGTGATGCTCGCTGCGGCCGGCCTCAGCGGCTGCACCTCGACCTCGCAGACGAAGCCGGTGCCTTCCCTGACTGAAACCGCCGCCGCAGGCTCTGATGTCGGCTTTACGCTGGTGCTGCCCGACACGGTTTCGGTGCTGCCGGAATCGTCCGGCGTCGCGCCTGTCCAGACGGCGGCGCTGGCTGTCGACCCCACCGCGACGCCTGCCCAGCCAGCCGCCTTCGCCGGCCCGACCCCGTTGGCCGCAACTGCGCCTGCAGCCTTGGCGGGCGACGCCACGCCACCTGTCCATGCGACGGCCGCTGTGGCCATGCCGGTCACTGGCGAAACAAGCAAGACGATGCCCGGCGTGCAGCAGGCCGCCTATGTCGTGCCTGAAGATCCGTCCGACCTGCTTTCGACCAGCCCTGCCAAGGAGTACGCGACGGGACCGCGCGGCGAGATCGAGCGACTGATCGAGAAATACGCCGCCCTTTATGAGGTGCCGGTCGATCTGGTGCGCCGCGTCGTCAAGCGCGAGAGCACCTTCAATCCCAAAGCCTACAATCGCGGCCATTGGGGGCTGATGCAGATCAAGCATGCGACGGCGCGCGGCATGGGCTATGTCGGGCCGGCGAGCGGGCTGTTCGACGCCGAGACCAATCTGAAATATGCGGTGAAATACCTGCGCGGCGCCTGGCTGGTGGCCGGCGGCAACGCCAACCGCGCCGACCGGCTCTACCAGAGCGGCTATTATTACGACGCCAAGCGCAAGGGCATGCTGGAAGAAACCGGCCTTGGCCGCGACCGCGCTCGGCGTCGCCTGCAGCCCGATGCCTGACCACCATGCCTGAGCCGCGCCCGCTGGCGCCAAACGACATAAGACTGCGCAAGATCCTCGACGACACGCTTGCCCCGCCGCGCTGGCCGGAAGGCTTCGTCATGCGCGGGCTCGAGGCCACCGACGCGCTCGCTTTGCATGCGCTGCTGACCACCGTGTTCGACGATGGCGCCGACGGGCCGTTCGACGAATGGTGGCCGCGCGTTTCAAACGACGCGGAATTCGATCCTGCTTTGTGTTTCCTGGTCATCGACAGCAAGGGTCGGCTGGCGGGCGCGGCGCTGTGCTGGACGAGGGCGTTCGTGAAAGACCTTGCCGTCCACCCCGAGGCGCGCAGCCGAGGCATCGCCGAAGCGCTGATGTGGCACGTCTTCGCCGCCTTTCGCGCACGGGGCGCTGCGCATGTCGATCTCAAAACCAACACGGTTGAGAATGCCGCCGCCGTCAGGCTCTACGAGCGGCTGGGGATGTTCGAAGTCGACTGGGAAGGCTAGAGCCCGAGACGAACCTGCTTTGTTGCCGTTCAGATGTCGGGCGCGTTGCCGATCTTCTGCTTGACGCCGAGCGCCCAGGCGCGGCCTTCGTCGCCACCCCATAAAAGCCAGGCAATATAGCCGGCCGACGGATCCTGCTCATTGCCGGAATTGCGGCCGTTCTTGTCGACCTTATGGCGAGCGAAGTAGCTGACCATGCGCCGGACGGTGGAGGGCGAAAGCTTTTGCCGGTTCTTGAGCTGGGTGGCCCGCGCCACGCCGATCTCGGTCCCGCCGCGGCCAAATATGCCGCGCAGCCTGAGGCCCATGGCGGCGTTGTCTGCGACGATCTGCGGGCAGCGCAGGTCGATTTCGTCATTGTCGGCTTCGCGCATGGTTTTCTCCGATATGGACTTATAGTCCTGAACGAAGAATGCAGTGAGATGCATCCCGTCCCCGCAACACTATTGCTTCGCAGCCGTCGGAGCCGGCCTGAAAGGAACTGTCCACCAAGGCGACAGACTGCGTCTTGCCTGTATTCGTCTCACGGTTAAGCTTTGTTACAGCGGGAGCTTTCGAAATCGGAGAAACACGATGCGGCTTTTGCATTCCAAAACGGGTCTGGCCAAAACCGGTCTCGCCACCTTGATCCTCGCCGTTCCGCTGCTTGCCAACGCGGCGCGTGCCGACGATTGCGCCAACGCGCAGGACCAGGCGACCATGAACGAATGCGCCGGCAAGTCGTTCACCGAAGCCGACAAGAAGCTCAACCAGGCCTACAGGCAGATCGAGGGGCGGCTGAAGGACGATGCGGCGACGAAGAAGCTGCTGGTAGGCGCGCAGCGCGCCTGGGTCGCCTTCCGCGATTCCGAATGCGCTTTCCAGGGCGGCCCGCCCGATATGGCCGGCAGCATGTATCCGATGGTCATCGCCGGCTGCAAGGAGAGCCTCACCAACAATCGGCTGAAGGATTTTCAGGGCTACCTCAATTGCCAGGAAGGCGATACGAGCTGCCCGGTGCCGACAGCGCCGTAGCTGAAGCGGCAGCCCAGATTTTATCGCATCGCGGCCGGCGCAAATGTCGGAACCGCCTCCGTTCCCGCGTCTTTGAGAGGCAAGGCGTGTTGCCGCGTGCGGCGCGCCGCCAAAAGCACGGCTGATGGAGATGACGATGATCACTTTTCCCAACGAATCCCAGGAATACCGCGCCGCCCGCGAAACGCTGCTGCAGAAGGAAATCGAACTGCGCCGCGCCATGGAGGATGTGGCCGTCGCCCGTCGTGCCCTGCCGCCTGGCGGGCTGGTGCCTGAGGACTATGTGTTCGACGGGCTTGGCCCGGATGGCAAGCCGGCCCGCATAACACTGTCGGAGCTGTTTTCGCCTGGCAAGGACACGCTGATCGTCTACTCGATGATGTTTCCGCGCCATCCGCAGGAGACGCGCGACGTGGCGACGAGTGGCGGCACGGCCAAGCTCGCGCGGCCGGACCAGCCATGTCCGTCGTGCACGGCGCTGCTCGACCAGTTCGATGGCGCCATTGGCCATCTGGAGGCCGCCGGCTTCAATTTCGCCGTGGTGGGCAAGACCGCGCTCGAAAACCTGATCACGCTTGGCCGCGACCGCGGCTGGACGAACATGCGGCTGGTCTCCTCGGCCGGCAACAGCTTCAAGCGCGACTACCACGCCGAGGCCGACGATGGCGCGCAGTTGCCGATGCTGTCGGTGTTCCATCGCGACGCCGACGGCATCCGCCATTTCTGGAGTTCCGAGCTTGGCTTCGCGCCGTCCGAACCCGGCCAGGATCCGCGCGCCGTCGGCACCTGCGAGCCCTTGTGGAACCTGATGGATTTCACGCCGGAGGGCCGGCCGAACTGGGACGAGCAACTGCAGTATGCCGGCGCGTGCTGCCACTGAGGCGGGCCTTCCCTTCTCCCTTGTGGGAGAAGGTGGATCGGCGCGCTAGCGCCGAGACGGTAGAGGGGTGTTGGAAGAAATGAGGCGTTGGCAATTGTGCGTCTCTCGGCGTTGATGGGCGGTTGTGAGTGGGCGTAACGCCAAGCTGGAACACCCCTCATCCGACCTCGCTGCGCGAGGCCACCTTCTCCCACAGGGGGAGAAGGGAGGACGCTCCAATCTCCGCGCAACTTCGCCGCTTGAGTCGCGTTGGAACTCCGAGGACACATGAAACCCCGGAGGTTCCAATGAGACCGCATCTTGCCATTGCCGCACTTGCCCTGCTTGCTGCAACGTCGGCGGCCTTCGCCCAATCCGCAGCGCCGGCCGATTTACCTGCTGTCGGCGAAACCAAGATCGACACCGAGACCTTTACCAAAACCGTCCCCAGCGCCAACCGGTTCGAGATTGAAAGCAGCAAGCTGGCCGAACAAAAGAACGTCGCCGCCGATGTGAAGGATTTCGCCTCGCTGATGGTTAGGGATCACACCAAGGCTGGTGAGGATTTCAAGGCAGCTCTCGAACAGAGCCAGACCACCGCCTCGGTGACACCGAGCGGCCCCGCTTTGTTGCCGAAAGACCAGGCGATGCTGGACCAGCTAAAGACCCTCGACGGCGATGAATTCCAGGCGAAATACATCGTCCTGCAGACCGAGGCGCACAAGCAGGCATTGGCGCTGTTTTCCACCTATGCGCGGTCGGGCGAAGACCCGGCGCTGAAGGAATTCGCCAAGAAGACGCTACCGACGCTGCGGATGCACGAAGAGCGCATAAAGGATTTGGTGGCCGCCCACAGCTAGTGCATGTCGCCCAAAAGCATGCCCTCGGGCCTGACCCGAGGGTGCGCAGCGGTTTTGGGATAACGACATGCATAAAACAAGAACTTAAAGCGCGTCGCGATGCGCTTTAAGCTGGCGCTGCTCTCAGCTGGTTTTGATCTGCTCGACCGCGGTCACCAACAGTTCGGCCATGGCGCCGCGAATCTGATGATCCGACTGGGCGACGCCAGCCGCGTCGAAATCGGCGCGTACCTTGCGGAACACATCGTCGTCGCCTGCCTCTTCGAAGTCCGCGCGCACCACCTCTTTCGCATAGGCGTCGGCGTCCTCACCGGTCTTGCCGAGCTTTTCGGCGGCCCACAGGCCGAGCAGCTTGTTGCGCCGCGCCATGGCCTTGAACTTCGTCTCCTCGTCCATCGCAAACTTCTTTTCGAAGCCTTCCTGACGGTCTCTAATACTGCTCATGGTTTGCCTCGTTCAGGTGTTAAGTCTCCGACCTTCATCCGATGGAGAAGAAGAGCGGCAGGCCGAACATGGCGTGCATATACGTCATAAGCAAGACCGGACCGTTCATTCCGCGGGACAATCGCTGCAGACAAAACTGGCGCTCGACTGACCAATTGTCGATGTCGGTGCCGCCCCTCATCCGCCTGCCGGCACCTTCTCCCCGTATAGGGACGGGGAGAAGAGGCTGGCCGCAACCTCGGCACGTTTTCTGCATCGCTGGAGATTGGCGAAATCCTTTGCGAAAGCGTCTTTCTCCCCGTCACTATACGGGGAGAAATGCCCGGCAGGGAATGAGGGGCAGCGCCAACCTGAAGCGATTGCCTGTCGGCGATCGATCGGCCGGCGCCTGGGCGAACGGTCCATAGCGGTCATGGCCGACAGCCTTCGCACCGATGTGATTTGACGTTACCGCGCGGCGACCTACTCTCGAATACTGACGGGATGAGCCGAGGAGGCGAGCGATGCAGTCACCTTTCAACGGGATTCGGAACGTCACGCTGGCAGCGGCAGTGATCCTTGCCGCCGGCACCGCGGCTTACGCCCATCACGGCTGGTCGTGGACCGAGGACGGGTTTTTCGAACTCCGGGGCAAAATCACGGCCATCTATATCGGCAATCCGCACGCCACGCTGGATGTCGACGCAGAGGGAGAGGTCTGGAGGGTGGAGATGGCGCCGCCGTCCCGAACCATTGCCGCCGGCTTCACGGAGGAGGTTGCCAAGATCGGCGACGAGGTGACCGCGATCGGCCACCGCTCGCTCGACGAGGCCGAAAAGCGCATGAAAGCAGCCCGCGTCATTGTCAACGGTAAGGCTTATGACGTCTATCCCGACCGTGTGCCGCCGGCTTGAATGGACGAGTTCCTCGCCGGCATCGAGCAACTCGCCTTCGTGCGGGCATTGAAGGCCTCATTCGTCGCCTACCCCATAGTCAATGCGCTCCACATCATGTCGATCGGCGCGCTGCTGACCAGCGTCTGGCTCATGGACCTCAGAGTCCTCGGCGCCTTCCGCTCACTGCCGCAGGCGGCGTTCGTCGCGTTGCTGCGCCGCACCGCATTTACCGCGTTCGCCAGCGCGCTTGTCACGGGGTCGCTGCTCTTCTCAGTCAGGGCGAGGGAGTATGCGGCGATGCCGATTTTCCTCACCAAGATGACGCTCATCCTCCTCGCCGGCGCCAACTTCCTCGTCTTCATGCGCCGCGCAAAAGGCGGTGACGAGCCGGCCGGCGGGACCGTCACCATCCTGGCGGCGCTTTCGCTGGTGTTGTGGACGTCGGTGCTGTTCGCGGGACGGTTTATTGGGTTTCTCAACTGAGGGGCGAGCGGCGGAACTGGCCCTCCCAAGGCGGGCAGACAGCTCCCTGCAAATGGTTTCAGGCGAGATGGTGCGCGGCGACATCGAAACGCAGACCGAGGCGTCGCTGAGGGCGCTGAAACATTGCCCGGAGGCGGCGGGCAACCTCGCTGGATAATGTTGTGATGGTGCGTATCTACGCCGTCAACTCCGGCGTTCAACAACGCCGTCAACCGGATTTATGCGAAGTATCTCAACGTGAACCCCCGGTCGAACGCCCTGAGCCCGTGAAGGGCTGGGAATTCCTGGCACAAGTTTTCACTTGTCTTTCAAGTAAACTAGTCTTCAGTACCGATGGTTGCGACGTATTCAAATACCTAGCGCTACGCATTGCTTGGGGGGCCATATTGACGAAATTGACGGAAGACAGTCTCGATTTTGCGCGCCGTCATCTTGAGCGCTTTGAGGACAGTGATTTCTTTCCCAGGTTGCCGGCATACCAAGCTGTATGGGCTGACTGGGAGAATGTACGTGATCGCCTTATGTCATCTAATGTCAAGAAGCTTCCAATAGTTCCCGCAGATTCGATGCCAGTGGCTAAGGGAAAGTGTTCGTATAGAATTGTTCATCAACTGGACCCGTTGACATGTCTTAGTTATACGGCCTTAGCCTATCGAGTTGGACCGGTAATCGAGGCTGCCAGAGTCCCGGCTAGCCAAGGGGTTGCATTTTCGAATAGATTTTCACCGTTAGATGGTGCGTTTTTCTCGTCGGGCACCGGCTACGATGAATACAAGGAGAAGTCACGACAGCTCGCAAATAATCATGAGTTTGCCGCGACTGCTGACATTTCGGATTTCTTTAACCAGATTTATTCTCATCGCGTGCGCGGCTCAATAGAAGCTGCCGATCCCCGCTTGGATGAGGTGGCGCAAGATTTTGAATCAGTTATCCATTCAATAAATGCTGGCGCTTCAAAAGGGATACCAGTTGGGCCAAACGCTAGCAATTTAATTTCTGAGGCAGTTTTAATCGATGTAGATCAGCTTTTGATACGAAATGGATTTAAGCACGTTAGATATGTAGATGACATTCGAATGTTTGACAACGATAAGTATTCACTTCAATATGCTATAGAGCTATTGTCAATTTATTTATATGAAAACCATCGACTTAACCTTAATGGCAGAAAAACTAACATATATTCTCGGGAAGAGTTTTCGGAAAAAGTACTCCAAGATCATATGGATACCGAAACCAAGGCCGCGATGCAGAGGATATCGGCCCTTGATCCCTATGGTGAGCACGCCGACGTAGAAATTGGACCGGCACTAAGCGCCGAAATTCTGGATGAAACTGGGCGGACAATTAGAGAGAAGTTTAGTGCTGATGGGTATGTCGATCTTAATCTGATCAAGGCGTATATCAGGAGAGCCCGTGCCAGCAATTCTGATCAGTTTATCGATGTTGCGAGCGCTTCCCTTGATGCTTTCCTTCCCGTCTTTCATGAGCTTGCGAAGGCTCTGGACGGTGTAATTCAGTCTGGAGGGCATGAGATTGCCTTACCGCTAATCAGGCAGATCGCGGTATCTGGATACTATCGACGACAGGCTGTGCGCCGTTGGTGGGATTGGATTTGTGCTGGTAGTGCTAATCTGTTGCAGATCAGGCCGATCCAAAACGCCGTGTTCTCAGGAGAGATTCGTTCGCAAGCGAGAGCGGCTGTTTCTCTTAAGGACTTGGCTTGGGTGCGTTCTCACCGTTCAAGTTTTATGCAGTTTGCACCGATGGATCGAGCAGCTGTAGTGGGTGCAATGGAAATACTCGGGCGTGATGAGAGAAAAGCGATACTCAATCAGATAGACGACACACATGCCTCTCCAATTGACTTAGCAATGAAAAGATTTGTCCTTAGGTAATTTGGAGCGTGGCCGTTGCCGATGCTCCCCAAGGAGATCAGCCAATCACCTAGGCAAAATACTCCTGCAGCGGCCTCACTTCCAGGTTCCCCGCCCGCAGCGCCGCAATCGCCTCCGCCACAGCGGCCGCGCCCGACAGCGTCGTGTAATACGGCACTTTCTGCATTAGCGTCGCCCTGCGCAGCGATTTGGAGTCCGACACGGCCTTCTGGCCATCAGTCGTGTTGAAGACGATCTGCACCTGGCGGTTGCGGATGGCGTCCTCGATGTGCGGGCGGCCTTCCAGCACCTTGTTTATTTTCTCCGCCGCGACGCCGTTCTCGGCGAGGAAGCGAGCGGTACCCGAGGTGGCCAGCACCTTGAAGCCCTGGCCGGCCAGGCGCTTGACCGCCGGCAGAATGCCCTTCTTGTCCTCGTCGCGCACCGAGACGAACAGCGTGCCCGCGCGGGGGAGATCAACACCCGCCCCTAACTGGCTCTTGGCGAAGGCAAGCGCGAAGTCGCGGTCGAGGCCCATCACCTCGCCGGTCGAGCGCATTTCCGGTCCGAGCAGGATGTCAACGCCGGGGAAACGGGCGAAGGGGAACACCGCTTCCTTGACCGCGATGTGGCCGGGGTTACGCGGGTCGGGCATGGCGCCGTAATGGGCGAAGGCATCTTCCAGGCTCTCGCCGGCCATGATGCGGGCAGCGATCTTGGCTATGGGACGGCCGATGGTCTTGGCGACGAAGGGCACGGTGCGCGACGCGCGCGGGTTGACCTCCAGCACATAGACGGTGCCGTCCTGGATCGCATATTGCACGTTCATCAGCCCGCCGACGTTGAGCGCACGGGCAAGTGCGGCCGTCTGGCGCTCCAGCTCGTCGACGAGCTCCGAAGGCAGCGAATGCACCGGCAGCGAGCAGGCGCTGTCGCCCGAATGGATGCCGGCCTCCTCGATATGTTCCAGGATGCCGGAGACGAACGTCGACTTGCCGTCGCACAGGCAATCGACATCGACCTCGATGGCGCCCGACAGGTAGGTGTCGAACAGCAGCGGGTTCTTGCCCAGCAGCGTGTTGATCTGGCCGGTCTTGTCGTTCGGGTATTTCTGCTTGATGTCCTCCGGCACCAGGCCGGGCACGGTGTCGAGCAGGTAGGATTGCAGCATGCTTTCGTCGTGGATGATCTGCATGGCGCGGCCGCCGAGCACATAGGACGGGCGCACGACCAGCGGGAAGCCGAGCTCGCCGGCAACGAGGCGGGCCTGCTCGACCGAATAGGCGATGCCGTTCTTCGGCTGGCTGAGGCCGAGCTTGTGCAACAGCTTCTGGAAGCGGTCGCGGTCTTCGGCCAGATCGATCATGTCGGGCGAGGTGCCGAGGATCGGAATGCCGGCCTTCTCCAGCGCGTCGGCGAGCTTCAGCGGCGTCTGGCCGCCGAACTGGACAATGACGCCAACCAGCTCGCCTGACGCCTGTTCGGCGCGCAGGATCTCCAGCACGTCCTCCGGCGTCAGCGGCTCGAAATAGAGCCGGTCCGACGTGTCGTAGTCGGTCGACACGGTCTCCGGGTTGCAGTTGACCATGATCGCCTCGAAGCCGGCGTCGCGCAGCGCAAAGGCGGCGTGGCAGCAGCAATAGTCGAACTCGATGCCCTGGCCGATGCGGTTCGGCCCGCCGCCGAGAATGACGACCTTCTTGCGCGACGAGACCTGCGCCTCGTTGGCGAGCGCGCCGGCGAAAGGCACCTCATAGGTCGAGTACATATAGGCGGTGGGCGAGGCGAACTCGGCCGCACAGGTGTCGATGCGCTTATAAACCGGATGAACGTCGAGCTTGTCGCGAATCTTCTGGATCTCTTCCACGTCTTTCCTGACCAGGGACGCGAGGCGGGCATCGGAAAAACCCATCGCCTTCAGCATGCGCAGATTGGCGGCATCCTCGGGAATGCCGTGTTCGCGAATGCGATCCTCCATGGCCAGGATGCCGGCGATCTGTTCGAGGAACCACGGGTCGATCTTGCACATGGCGTGCACGTCTTCCAGCGAGGTGCCCATGCGGATCGCCTGCGCCACCATGCGTAGCCGGTCCGGCGTCGGCGTGCCGAGAGCGGCTCGGATGGCGTTGCGGTCGTCGGCGTGGCTGGCCGCGCCGTGCGCGATGCCGGGGATCTCGATCTCGTCGAGGCCGGTCAGGCCGGTTTCAAGCCCACGCAAAGCCTTCTGCAGCGATTCCTGAAAAGTGCGTCCGATGGCCATGACCTCGCCGACCGACTTCATCGCGGTGGTCAGCACCGGCTCGGCGCCGGGAAATTTCTCGAAGGCAAAGCGCGGGATTTTTGTCACGACGTAGTCGATCGACGGCTCGAACGAGGCGGGCGTCGCGCCGCCGGTGATGTCGTTCTCCAGCTCGTCCAGCGTGTAGCCGACGGCGAGCTTTGCCGCGATCTTGGCGATGGGGAAGCCGGTCGCCTTGGAGGCGAGAGCCGACGAGCGCGAGACGCGCGGGTTCATCTCTATGACCACTAGGCGACCGTCGGCCGGGTTGACGGCGAACTGCACGTTGGAGCCGCCGGTCTCGACGCCGATCTCGCGCAGCACGGCGATCGAGGCGTTGCGCATCATCTGGTATTCTTTGTCGGTGAGCGTCAGGGCCGGGGCGACGGTGATCGAGTCGCCGGTGTGCACGCCCATCGGGTCGATGTTCTCGATCGAGCAGACGATGATGCAGTTGTCGGCCTTGTCGCGGACAACCTCCATCTCGTACTCCTTCCAGCCGAGCACGCTTTCCTCGATCAGCACTTCGGTGGTCGGCGAGGCGTCGAGGCCGGACTGGACGATCTCGTAAAATTCGGCGCGGTTGTAGGCGATGCCACCGCCGGTGCCGCCCATGGTGAAGGACGGGCGGATGATGGCGGGCAGGCCGACATGGTCGAGCGCCTGCGCGGCGATCGCCATGCCGTGGCTGATATAGCGCTGCTTGCGGTCGCCCTCGCCAAGGTTCCAGCGCGTTTCCAGCGCGTCAAGCGCGGCGTCGAGGTTTTCGGGCTTCTCGGCCTTCAACGCGGCGCGCTCGGCCTCGTGCGTCTTGCGGTCGGCGTTCTTAACGTCGGTGGCGTTGGCCAGCATCGACTTCGGCGTTTCCAGGCCGATCTTCTTCATCGCCTCGCGAAACAGCGCCCGGTCCTCGGCCTTGTCTATTGCCGTGGCGTCGGCGCCGATCATCTCGACATTGTAGCGTTCGAGCACGCCCATGCGACGCAGCGACAGAGCAGTGTTGAGCGCGGTCTGGCCGCCCATGGTCGGCAGCAGCGCGTCGGGCCGCTCCTTGGCGATAATCTTGGCCACCACTTCCGGCGTGATCGGCTCGATATAGGTGGCGTCGGCCAGCTCCGGGTCGGTCATGATGGTGGCCGGGTTGGAATTGACCAGGATGACGCGAAAACCCTCTTCCTTCAGCGCCTTGCAGGCCTGGGTGCCGGAATAGTCGAACTCGCAGGCCTGGCCGATGACGATGGGGCCGGCCCCGATGATCAGGATCGACTTGATGTCGGTGCGTCTTGGCATATCGAGGGTCCGTTCGGCAGGCGGCTTGCACGAAAAACCGGACGGGAAGACCCGGCCGGTTGTGCTCGCGATTCTGGTATCAGGCTAGGAGGGCCTTATAGGGAAGAGTTTTGCCTGATGTAACCCCCTAAAATGCGGGTTTATGCGAGGCTTGCTCCAACCGAGCAAACAAGCGCCTCATTCCTTCGCGCCCCCCTCTGTCCTGCCGGACATCTCCCCCACACGGGGGGAGATCGGCCTTCATCTTTGATTTCGCCAACAGCCAACCTCGAAAAAGAGGCGCTGTCGGCGAAACAGCCAATCTCCCCCCTCGTGGGGGAGATGTCCGGCAGGACAGAGGGGGGCGCGGTCCCTCCAGCGTTTCGAATCTGCCTAGCCTCCGGTCGCCAAAGCATCAGGAATCTCGAAGCGTTCGGAAACGCCGACACGGATCAGGTTCAGGCTGCCCTCGCGGGTGTAGCGGAATTCGCCTGATGCATTCGAGCCGGCGGGCCGACCTGCCTGAAAGCTGATGACGCGCGTGCCGCCATCGGGCCAGGTCACGGTCACCTCGGCTTTGCCGTCGGCCAGCCGCTCGACATTGGCTCCGCATCTGGTCATCGGCTGGCCGACATAGCGCGCGCAAGGAATCTCGTTGCGGGCACCAGGGACTGGCGGCCCTGGCGGCTGCAGCCGCGCAACGGTTTGTGCATCGGCCGGAGGCGCCGCATTGGCGGCGCGATTCTGGATGGCGTCCTCCGTTGCCGCGAGCGGCGGCATCTCCCCGGTCGACGGACTTCCGCTGGCCGCGAGCGCCAAGGCATCCTCGATGGCGGCCCTGCCGATTGCCTCAGCCGCTGTCACCGTGGTTTCCTGACCGGCCGCGCCCAGGCGCGCTGTCAGGTCTGGCAGCGGCTGATCTGCAATTGCCGGGTTCGAGGCCTCGGCTGCAGGGGCCGTGCCTTCGCCGGCCGTTTCGGTATCCTCATCCGCAACGGCCGCCGGATTCTCGGGGTTCAGGTAGCGCGCGGGAGCCCATCCGGTCAGTTGCGGGTTGTCGATTTCTGCGACCTTGCACCAGCGGTAACCATTGACGTCGTTGCAGCCGAGATTGTTCACGCTCGTACCATTCGGCAGTCGAGCCTTGATCTTGCCCATCGCCGATGCCGTGGCGCGGACGTTCAGGAGATCGCCTGGTGCGAGGTCCGTCACGATGGAAACGAAAGGCGCCTCCTCGGCCCTGGCCGGCAGCAGCGCCGTCAGCAGGAGAGGGACGGCAATCAGCGCGTACAGCGTCGTTCGGAGCGTAACTGTGCGCCTCATCATTTTGGCCGTGGCGATAGATGCATTTCCGAAGGCGCGGCCAGGCACCGAAACGCCACCGCATGCCAGGTCGATTTTATAAGGGACGACATGGCGCTATGTAAGCCCGAAAATGCGGCCCCGGCATGAAGGCGGTTCAGCCTGAGGTATGAACGCGCTCCGCGTTCAGCCCGGCATAAATCCGGTTCGCAGCGCGTGGGCCCATTCCGGCCGTCCCGCCTGTTCGGCCTGCCGCGCCGCCGCCTCGTGGTCATAATCGACGGCGATGGCCTCGAAGCGGTCGGGGCGGCCCGGCTCGCCCAGCTCGACGATGCCGTAGCGGGCGTGCGGAGAGCCTTGCTCGGAAACATGCGCCGGTGGTGTCGAATCGTCATAGGCGGGACAGCCGATGCTGCCCGGATTGAAGACGACCGGGCCGTCGGGGATACGGATCAGCTCGCTGCGGTGGCTGTGGCCGCACAGCACGATGCGGCAAGCGGGATCGAGCGGGGCCAGCCGTCGCTTGATGGCGGCCAGCGGTGCGCGCACCAGCCGGCCGTCGGCTATCGTATCGGTCAGATATTTTTCGTCATGGGCGGGCCGGGCATGGAAGGCAGTCACCCCAGGCGCGATCTCCAGCGTGAGGGGCAAGGCGAACAGCGCCTCACGCTGAGCCGATGTCAGCCGTTCCTGCGCGTAGCGGTCGGACGGCCACATGGTTTCATCGGCGGTGTCGCGGGCGACGCGGCGATCGTGATTGCCGCGCACCGTCGGCAGGGCGAGCGCTTCTAGCCGCTCCATGGTTTCGCGCGGCCAGAGCGGGCCGGAGACGCAATCGCCGAGATTGACAACGAGGTCGGCGCCGCCGCGCTGCTGCAGATCGTCGAGCACGGCGTCCAGGGCGAGGACGTTGCCGTGGATATCGGCGAGGACGGCAATGCGCATATGGTTAGCTCCGTTGGGGTCGAATGACCAGTCGGGAAGGGCGGACCTGGCAGGACTTTGGTCCTCTCCCCTGTTACACCAGGACTATCGCAGGTGGAAAGCCGAGGGGAAAGTAAAGGCGCGCGGCAGCGTTCCCTCCACCTTGTGGGGAGGGTTAGGG
>NZ_RZTA01000036.1:0-55062 GCF_004023115.1 Mesorhizobium sp. M6A.T.Cr.TU.017.01.1.1 | reverse complement strand
GGAGGGCAACGAGCGTAGCAAGAAAGAACGCCAATCCGCAAAGTCGACGTTCTGTCGCGCCCCCCTCTGTCCTGCCGGACATCTCCCCCACTTGGGGGGAGATTGGCAGCTTTGGCGATGGCAGCTTTTCTCCAGCGTTGAAGGTTAGCGAAAGCCGGCGTGACGTCCGATCTCCCCCCGTGTGGGGGAGATGTCCGGCAGGACAGAGAGGGGCGCGAAAGAATGCAATCATCTCAAGAATACCCCTCCCCCAATCGCCTCAAAACGCCGTACGCGAGCGCAGCGCCGCGGCCAGCGTGCCTTCGTCGAGATAGTCGAGCTCGCCGCCGACCGGCACGCCATGCGCCAGCCGCGTTACCTTGATGTCGAAGCCGGACAATTGGTCGGTGAGATAGTGCGCGGTGGTCTGGCCCTCGACCGTGGCGTTGACGGCGAGGATCACCTCCTTGACCTCGCCGCCGGCGACGCGGTCGACCAGCGAGCGAATGTTGAGCTGCTCGGGGCCGATGCCGTCGAGCGGCGACAACGAGCCGCCGAGCACATGGTAGCGGACATTCATGGCGGCCGCCCGCTCCAGCGCCCACAGATCGGCCACGTCCTCAACGACGATGAGCGTGCCGGGGTCACGGCGCGGATCGGTGCAGATCATGCAGGGGTCGGACGTGTCGACATTGCCGCAGGTCGAGCAGATGCGCACCTTGTCGACCGCCTCGCTCATGGCGGCGGCGAGCGGCGCCAGCAGCTGCTCCTTCTTCTTGATGAGGTGGAGTGCGGCTCGCCTGGCCGAACGGGGACCGAGCCCCGGCACCTTGGCCAGGAGCTGGATCAGGCGTTCGATCTCGGGACCGGCGATTCGCTTCGACATCGCATCGGTTTAGGATTTTTCAATGGGTTTTGAAACACCGCAGCGGCGGGTGATGTTCAACGCAACGACGCTGCTGCGGGACAATCGCGTCGGCTTGCGCCGCCCCTCATTGCCCTGCCGGGCATTTCTCCCCGTATAGTGACGGGGAGAAAGGGCAGACCGCGACCTCGGCACCCTTCCTGCAAGGCTGACGATTGGCGAAATCATCGACGAGAGCGTCCTTCTCCCCGTCACTAATACGGGGAGAAGATGGCAGCCAGATGAGGGGCGGCGCCGACGTCGACCGCCTCAGTTTTCTTCCAGCGGCCGGGTCTGGCCGGCGATCATCGCACCGATGGCGTCGGTGTTCTCGGGGGTCGATTCAAACGCCATTGTCGGCTCGGCCGACGCGGCCGGGAACGAGGTGACAGGCCGGGTGTCGGCCGTGCCGCCGAAACGGGCCGCGTCCGGCTCCTGCATCGGTTCTTGCATCGCAACAAGGGTCGCCTTCTGTGGCGTCACCTTCTCCAGAGTCGGCTTTACCGGCTGCGATGCGATCGCGGTCACATAGGTTGCCTTGGCGGGTGTTGCTTTGGGAACCGGCGCCGCGGAGGCGACGAGCGTCACCGGAGCGGTGGCCGCCGGCGCCCGCGGCGTGGCTTGTGCCACCGCGACCGTGGGCTCGTCCGGCAGCGGCTTCCAGTTCCGGCCGCGCTTTTCATAGAAGGCGTTGCCGCCGGCAACCATCGTGTAGTGCATGTTCTTGTAGGGGAAGCGCAGGCCGGCGGTGTGAAAGAACATCGTGTTCTTCAGCTTGGCCTTGCGCTCGCCCTTGAGCACCGCCTCGGCGGCCTCCTCGACATCGGGCATCGCCTTCGAATTCATCCGCCGTGTCATCACGCCCGGCGCAAACTGCCCGCGCTCGCCGACCACCTGACAGATGGTGTTGCCGTGCTTGCCGGAGCGCAGCCGGTTCATGACCACGGTGCCAACGGCAATCATGCCGTCACGGCTCGACCGGTTGGATTCGAAGAACATCGCGCGCTGGAGGCACTCCTTGTCCTTCGCTGTGTGACTGGAGGGCCGGGACCTGACGGCATCGGTCAGACTGGCCACGGACAGGCCATGCGAGGTGGTCTGACTGCAGGCGGCCAAAAACAGCGGAGACGTGACGACGCCGAGCAACAACGGCATCTTCCATCGGGTAGAGATCAACAGGTATCCCCTCGTTTCTGCTGCCAGCCCGCCCAGGCTGCGGCAAGAATGAGACACTTTCAGGCAAAAAGATGGCTAAAGCGTTATTAAGCGGAAAGTGGCAGAACAGACACACCCGATAGAGGGCAGATTTAACTGGCTGACGGCACGAACCGTTGCCCGGGTTCGGCCTCATCGAACTCCTCCGAAAACAGCCCGCGTTGCAGGAACAGCATCCGTGCGACCGTCGCTTTCGGCGCAATCTGCCGCGGCCAGCCGCTTTCGACGAACTCAGCCTTGGTGAAATCGGGCATAGCCACGCAGGCTTCTTCTAGAAGATGGGCGATTTCCAGCACGATGGCACGTTCATCCTTCGACAGGACGGACATGCCGGATTCGATGGACGGACGATGGAGGAAATCGTCGAAAAGATTGAAATAGCCATTGATTCCAACGAGATTCACGCCCGCGTCGCAGTCGGCCAGGATCTCCAGGATCTCATAGATCCTGTTTCGGAGGCGCTGCTCTATCAACCTGGCTGATGGCTCTTTGGTCATGGCGCCGCTGAACGCTAAAGCTCAGATCTAGAACGGCAGCTTCATTCCCGGGGGTATCGGCAGTCCCGCGGTCAGTGCCTGGGTCTTTTCCTGCATCATCTGCTCGACCTTGGCCCTGGCGTCATTGTGGGCGGCGAGAAGCAGATCCTCCAGAATCTCGACCTCGTCCTCCTTGAACAGAGACGGGTCGATTTTCAGCGACTTCATCTCGAATTTGCCGGTCAGCGTCACGCTGACCAAGCCGCCGCCGGCCTGCCCGGTGGCTTCCAGCGTGGCGATCTCGTCCTGCATGGCCTGGAACTTGGCCTGCATTTCCTTCGCTTTGCCCATCAGGCCGAGAAGATCTTTCATCGCGTGGTCCTCTAGATTGATCTGTATCAGGTTTCGTCGTCGTCCGCCGCCGGCTCGACCGGAACTTCGGCCTCGACCGCATCGGCTTCCGGTGCGTCGGGAATGCGCACGTCGATGATCTTGGCGCCGGGAAACCGCGCCAGGATGGCGGCGACGGTCGGGTCGCTCTTGGCATCGAGGAGGGCGTTTTCGCGTTTGGTCGATTCCATCTCGGCCAGTGTCTGGCCGCCCTCTTCCTTCGACAGCGACACCAGCCAGCTGCGGCCGGTCCAGGCGCGCAATTTGGCGGTCAGCTCATTGAGCAGCATCTTCGGCGCGTCATCGGTCAGGCTGACGTCGATGCGGCCCGGCTCGATGCGCACCAGGCGCACGCAGCGCTTCACCAGCACCTTGAAGGCCATGTCGCGCTGGGCGTCGGCAAGCGCGACGATGTCGGCCAGCGATTTCACCGGCACCGCCGGCGCATCCGCAACCGGCTCCGGCGCCGGAATGAAGGCCGCCGGCATCGGCTCGGCCTCGACCAGCCGCATGATCTGCGCGCCGCCATTGGCCGTCGGCATCCGCGTCTGCGCCACGGCGCTGGCGCCGCCGCCATTACCGGCACTTGCTGGGCCGGGACTTGCCGGGCCAGTATTTGCCGGACCAGAGCTTGCAGGCGCGCCATTTGAGCGTGGCGCGCCATTCGGCACCGATGCTCCGGCCTCCAGCGATTTCAACGCCTCGTCCAGCGTCGGCAGGTCGGCGGCATGCGCCAGCCGGATCAGCACCATTTCGGCGGCGCTGACCGGCCGATTGGAAGACTGCACCTCGGGAATGCCTTTCAACAGCATCTGCCAGGTCCGCGACAGCACCCTGACCGACAGTGCCTTGGCGAAGTCGGCGCCGCGCCGGCGCTCGTCCTCGGACAGCGAGGCGTCGTCGAGGGCTGTCGGCACGAAGCGCAGCCGAGTGACGAGGTGGTTGAACTCGGCAAGATCGGTCAGCACCGCGGCCGGATCGGCGCCGGTGTCGTATTGGTTGCGGAACTCGGCCAGCGCGGCCGCCACGTCGCCCTTCATCACATGTTCGAACAGGTCGACGATCCGGGCGCGGTCGGCCAGCCCGAGCATGGCGCGCACCGCCTCTGCACTGACAGTACCGCTGCCATGGGCGATCGCCTGGTCGAGGATGGACAGCGAATCGCGTGCCGAGCCTTCGGCCGCACGGGCGATCATCGCCAGCGCGTCGTCATCGACCGCAATGCCTTCTTTGCCGGCAATCGAGGAGAGATGCGCGACCAGCGCGCCGGCATCGATACGCCTGAGGTCGAAGCGCTGGCAGCGCGACAAAACGGTGATCGGAACTTTTCTGATTTCGGTGGTGGCGAAGATGAATTTGACGTGCGGCGGCGGCTCTTCCAGCGTCTTCAGCAGGCCGTTGAAGGCCTGGGTCGAGAGCATGTGCACTTCGTCGATGATGTAGACCTTGTAGCGCGCCGACACCGGCGCGTAGCGCACGCGCTCGATGATGTCTCTGATGTCGTCGATGCCGGTGTGCGAGGCGGCGTCCATCTCGATGACGTCGACATGGCGGCCTTCCATGATCGCCTGGCAGTGCTCACCCGGAACGGCAAGATCGACCGAAGGCTGGTCGACGGTCGATGTTTTGTAGTTGAGCGCCCGCGCGAGTATGCGCGCCGTCGTCGTCTTGCCGACACCGCGCACGCCGGTCAGCATCCAGGCCTGGGCGATGCGGCCGGTGGCGAAGGCGTTGGTGAGG
Source organism: Mesorhizobium sp. M6A.T.Cr.TU.017.01.1.1 (assembly GCF_004023115.1). Taxonomy (NCBI): domain Bacteria; kingdom Pseudomonadati; phylum Pseudomonadota; class Alphaproteobacteria; order Hyphomicrobiales; family Phyllobacteriaceae; genus Mesorhizobium; species Mesorhizobium sp. M6A.T.Cr.TU.017.01.1.1. The sequence continues at coordinate 50,358 of NZ_RZTA01000036.1, read as the reverse complement.
GTGCGGACCATCGGCTCCTGGCCGATCAGCTCGGAGAAGTTCGCAGGACGGTATTTGCGCGCCAGAACGCGATAGGCGGCGGCCTTTTCCGTTCCCGAATTTCCGGCTTCGCTCATTCGCCCGTAAAGCTCCAAGGGCCGCCGCTGCAGGCGGCCGATTCCTGCGCATAGTTTCGCCCGCAGGGCTTGGCGCCGTCAATGTCGCGGGAGAAAGGCGAAGAGGCGGGAGGCTGGAACAATGACCCGTTCCGGGCTCGTTAGGGCTGCTTCCTTCCGGACCTGACCCGGTTGGCGAGTGGACCGTCCACCACCAACCTCCCGTTCTCCATATCGGCAATTCGGCGATGAAATGCAAGTGCGCAGGATCAATCAGCAGGGGTGACGCCGAAAGCTGAAACAAAAAACCCGCCTCGGAAGGCGGGTCATCGGCGCAAATCAGCACCATGCCCAAATCAATAGCATAACTGCCGTCACGGAGCAATGATTCGCTTGCCGCCCTCTTGCGGCCCCCCGGCAGCCGCTTTAGCGTTCATGACGTTTAAAAAACACTACAAAAGCGAAGGAAACGCCGATGTTGCCGGGCCTCAAGGCCGGATTCACGCTGGATGCTCGTCTGGAGACGGACAGCGAACAGTTGATGTGGCTCGGGCTGTGCGAGTTGCGGGTGATGAACGATCGCCGCTGGCCGTGGCTGCTTCTGGTGCCGCAGCGACCGGGTGTGGAGGAAATCCACGATTTGACGCCGCTCGACCAGGCGATGCTGACCTTCGAGACCAATATGGTGGCGCAGGCTCTGAAGAGGGTGACTGGCTGCACCAAGATCAACACCGGCGCACTCGGCAACATCGTGCGCCAGTTGCATGTCCATGTCATCGCGCGCTCGGAAGGTGATCCCGGCTGGCCGGGCCCGGTGTGGGGCCACGGCCTGCGCGAGCCTTATCAGCGCCCGGACCTGCGCCGGTTTGCGCAACAGATAAAGGCGGCGCTATAAGCCTGTCCCGTGTCCATCCTGGAATCCAGAGTCTCCCATGAGCTTCCGCCTGTTTGACGCGCCCTTGCGCGAGCCGAGCCAGTTCGTCGGCTTCGCCGGCAATATGATCGACCGGCAATCCGAAAACCGCGCCGACGATTCCGTCGAAAAGGCACTCGCCGATCCCTCAGCCAGGCTTTTGCTGATGCATGGCGGGCGCCTTTATCTGAAGCTCGTTGGCGACGGCTTCGACCCCTGGTTCGGCGCCGAGGAGAGCCAGCCGCTCCAGGCGTCGCTCGACCATGGCGTCCTGCTCGGTTTTTCCGACAGCGGCCCGGTACTCGCCGTTCCGGCAGGCATCGATCCCGAACAATTGCCGGAGACGATCAAGGCCATCGACTATCGCTCGGTCTACATGCAGGGGCTGATCGACGAAGCGGCGGCCGGCGCCATGGCGCAAGGGGCGGCGCTGCTCGCCTGGCATGCCAGCCACCGCTTCTGCAGCAAATGCGGCAATGAAGCCGAAATGCGGGCCGGAGGCTACAAGCGGCTTTGCCCGGCCTGCGCCACCGAGCATTTTCCGCGCACCGATCCGGTGGCGATCATGCTGACGGCGACGCGCGAAAAATGCCTGCTTGGCCGCGGCCGGCATTTCGCGCCGGGGATGTATTCGGCGCTTGCCGGCTTCATCGAGCCGGGCGAGACGATCGAGGCGGCTGTGCGCCGTGAAACGCTGGAGGAGGCCGGCATCAGGCTTGGCCGCGTCGTCTACCACGCCAGCCAGCCCTGGCCGTTTCCCTATTCGCTGATGATCGGCTGCTTCGGCGAGCCGCTCAACGACGACATCCAGGCCGACCTCAACGAGCTGGAAGACTGCCGCTGGTTCTTTCGCGACGAGGTGCTCTCGATGCTGGCCCGCGAGCATCCGGGCGGCCTGGTCACGCCGCCGAAGGGGGCGATCGCCTATAACCTCATCCGCGCCTGGGCCGACAGCGCGTAAAGGTTTGTGGGACCAAAATGACTGGGCCATTTGGGTCAGAGCCTTCGGGCTTCGGCGCGGTTGCAGCGATATTGCAACTGCACCGAACCCTCGACCCTGACCCAAATCCGCCCCACCACAACACTTCAATCCGGGCAAGAATGCTGCAGGTCGGCCATAGCGATCGCCCGTCTGCCGCTATTGGAACTTCGATAGCCCGGTCTGAATAAGTTTGACGCCGGCCTGACGGAATGCGCCTCCGAGCGCCTCGTTGACAACCTGCGCTGCCGCGCTCTCGAACCGGACGCCCATTACCGCCAGGTCGGCGCCACTCAACTGCTCCTGCCACCACGGCGGCGGTGGAACGGGCTTAGGGAATTTGAGCCTGAGGCCGTTGCCGCAAAGATCGTCGACATACTGCAGAAGACGGCCGCTGACGATGATGATGCCGCGCTGTTCCCCCTGCTGCGGCAGCCAGTCCGCGATTTCCTGAGCAGACGCTGCGCGCTCTATCAACCCGTCGGCCAGAGCGGCGGCGAAGGCGATGCGGGGCGGTAGCGGCTGCGGATTGAGCGCCGCCCGAACCAGGGGGCCGCCAAGGATATCCCACAGTTCAGGATGCCGCTGGGCGATGACGTGAAACAGTGAGTGCCAGGGCTCCGGATGTGGACCGAACCATGCCATTCGCTGCAAGGCGGCAAAGATGATTGGATCCCAGGGACCTCGCGGCTGCGGTTCGTCTGGATTCGGATAGCTGCCCAGCAGGTCGCGGACGAAAGAAACAAACATGTCTCGCGAAATGCTGCCTGAGAGATGGGAAGATGAAACGTCATGCATGGTGAACCTCCGAGCAGTGAATTGTGCCCGCACGACCATGCGAGAAGCGCACTTACGGATGGCATACGGATGGGTGAATTCCGTTGCTTGCGTCTGCATCCATGGCTTTGGAAAGAAGGCTATCGAACTGCGCCGTTTGAATTTCGATGGCTTTTTCGCCTAGTCGAAATGCGGGCGGGCGGCTACAAGCGACACTGCCCGGCCTGCGGCACCGAGCATTTTCCGCGCACCGACCCGGTGGTGATCATTTGTCCATCACCTGATCCGCGCCTGGGCCGACAGCGCGTAAACGCTATGGGGAGCAGAAATTGATCCGTCACACTGTGGTGTTCAGGCTGAAGCACAGGGAGAACTCGGCCGAGGAGGTGAAATTCCTCACTGATGCGAAAGTGCTCGCGGCGATATCGGGTGTCGAGAAATTCGAGCAGTTGCGGCAAGTCAGTCCGAAGAACGATTATCGCTTCGGCTTCTCGATGGAGTTCGCCGACGAGGCCGCCTATTCCCGTTACAACGACCATCCTGACCACGTCGCCTTCGTCCGCGATCGCTGGATCCCGGAGGTCGAGGCGTTTCTCGAGATCGACTACGAGCCGCTGACCTAGGACCAAAAATCCAATCGCTCTGAACGAGCAAGTTCGAACAGACGACGCCTGGCTCACCTGCCGCTCGGCGCGAGCAGGTAAGCCAGGTCGCCGCTTATCACTGGCCTGACGCATGCTGGTGGGACGCACCGGAGTTGTGGTGCTCACAGGTCACCCGCGGGTTGAACTGGGCGAAGATGCCGTTCGGGTTTTCTCGATAGAGCCAGACGTGCCGGTCGTGATGCGGCTCGAAATTATGCGCCTCATCCGCGGGCGTCGTCGGGTCGTCGATCATGGTGTCCCAGGGAACGCCGTAGAAGGAAGGCGGGGCGTCGTGGCCGGCTTCCTTCCACGCTTTCGCGAAGACGAGATTCTCCACCGCGATCAGCTCGAGCGATCCGTCGGCCTGCGGCTCGTAGACGAGGACCGCGGGCTTGCCGAAGTCCGTGTGCGTGCCGGTGCCGTCGACGCGCGGATTGGGCGGAGCGGTGATGCCGAGCATATCGGGGCGAAAGTAGTGGAGGCCCATAGCCCCTAATTTCTGCGGCTGTCCCGTCATTTCGGCGGTCTCGCACATGTTGGCAGGATCGCGGATGTAGCCCTCCGCGAGCGCGACGTTGACGTTGCGGAATCGCTCCGTTGCATGGCGGATTTCGGCAAGGCTCGGCTCGCCGGGCGCGGGGAACGACGATGCGTCGATCCGCGCTGCCTCCGCCGGTGTCAGCGGAGCGGTCGGAGCGGCGGCGGTGGTAGTTATGATCGCGATTGCAGACGCGACAAAGGTTGCTGATCTTGAGCTCATCTGGATGCTCTCCTGTATTCCTGGGCTTCCACGAAATATCTCGGCTTTGGCTGACGTAGAAAGTGAGTCTGCGATGGAAATATTTACTCGCTTCCACGTCCCGAGGCAGCTTGGCTACCACCACAATGTTTTCGCCGTATGTCTTGACTGTTTCATTTGAAATACATCAACTTGTTGAGTTGATAATTCCCTGTGGCGGACGGCATCAGCGCGCGCGATTGCGTCGCGCCGAGGATCGGCAGAGCCGCCTTATCGATCAATCCGATCTGCGCAAGCCAGCAGTACGCGTCCGCGGTAGAGGTGTCGTCATTTCCTCGTCAGGAGTGAGAATTGAATGGTAGGAGGGGTGAAGGAGCGACCGCTCCGCGCTATGACGCGGATGCAGACGGCAGAGATACCGGAACCTGTTCACTCGCCTGCCGCACCAGTTGCTCGACCCTCTGCCGCAATGCCTCTTCCGGCAGCGTCAAATCGAGCGGATCCCCGTAGGGCTGGTCGAAGGCCATGCCGGTCGGCCAGTAGACTTCGACAAGATTTCCCTCAGGGTCTTCGAAATAGAACGCAAGCGATACACCGTGATTGAAGGCCATCTTAATCGGCAGCCCCATGTCGACGATGCGCGTGTAGGCGGCGCGCAGATCGGCCAATGTGCCGACCTTGAATGCGATGTGGCGCAAGGCAGGATTGGTGAAGATAGCGATCTGATGGGACTCTTCGGCCGGATCGCTGCTCAGGAAGGCGGTGGCGCCGAACGGGTTTTCTTCGCCACTGCCGCCGACCACCTGAAGGCCGAGGACATCCTCATAAAATCGCGCAAGCGCAGCCGGGTTTTCGGCGACCATGCCGACGTGGCGAAGACCAACGATCCGTGGCGCGGTCGGCCTGCCTGTTTTCTTCGTAGTCAGGGTGACAAACTCCGTGTTGACTCAAATTCCGTCCGCTCGGTCGATCCGATGCGAACGACGGCGGGGGCCAAAAATTCGCGGAGGGCGTTACATTCTGATTTCAGGAGGGCAGGAGTCTGCTTTCAATTGAAACACCTTCCGCGACCCGCCGTCATGTACATGGCCGGTCGGCTCGTGATGGTGTGCAAAAGGGCCAACACCAGTCATCGCGCGAACGTCCGCTTTGGGAAACAACGAGAATGTCTGTCCGCCCAAAGCGGACCGCGACGCTAGGGTAAGCTGCCCTTTGCGATCGCCGGGGCGGGCCGGACGCTTCCGGGGTGGAGAAAAGCGATTGGCTACCTATTTCGGAAGGGAGCGGATGGGGAAGGCCGAAATCTTGGCTTCAAGGCGAAAGGAACCCGCAATGGCGAAGAATACGATCTGCCTCTGGTACGATAAGGACGCCGAGGCTGCCGCCCGCTTCTACTCCGCGACCTTTCCTGACAGCGTGGTGAGTGCCGTGCACCATGCACCCAGTGACTACCCAGCCGGCAAGGAGGGCGACGTGTTGACGGTCGACTTCACAGTTGCGGGCATTCCTTGTCTCGGCCTCAACGGTGGTCCCGCTTTCAAGCACAACGAAGCCTTCTCGTTCCAGATCGCCACCGACGATCAGGAGGAGACCGACCGCTACTGGAATGCCATCGTCGGCAATGGCGGCCAGGAGAGCGCGTGCGGCTGGTGCAAGGACAAGTGGGGCGTTTCCTGGCAAATCACGCCGCGCGTCCTGACTGAAGCGCTGGCGGCTGGCGGCGACGAAGCAAAGCGCGCGTTTGATGCCATGATGACCATGAGGAAAATCGACGTCGCCGCGATCGAGGCGGCGCGGCGCGGTTGACGGCCCATCGCGATTTGCGGCCAAATCGCTGCCAGAGCTTGCCCGCTCGCCACCCAGTGCTCGTCAATCGTGCGTGACCGCCGCAACGGAGGCGCGTAGCGCGCCGGCGAAGTCGGGATGGCCATAGAGGTCGTTGTGGCCAGCCGCTATGGCGATGTGGCTGCGCAAATCACGGGCGGCCTCGCGCAGAGGTGCCGAGCGTGCCGCTGGAACGATGGTGTCGTTCTCGGCGACGATGACGGCCGTGGGCACATCGAGGTCGCGCAGAGTTTCTGCCGCCTCCATGCGGTGCCGCAGCAAGAGGCGCACCGGCAGCCAGGGATAGTGGTGGGCGGCGAGTTCCTTCAGCGAGTCGAAGGGCGTCACCATGACAATGCCGCGCAAGGGCCGGACGGTCGCCAGATCGACCGCAACCGCAGCGCCGAGGCTAAGGCCGATGGCGACGATGCCGGCTTTGGCGTCGGTGGCCAGGTGGTCATGGGCGCGTCGGGCGTCCTCGAACAGGGCGGAGGCTGACGGGCTTCCGCTGCTCGGCGCATATCCGCGGTAGTGCAGCGCCGCGACCTCATGTTCGGGGAATAGCTGGTGCAGCATGAGGGCAAGCGCGTCGGCATTCCAGGCATTGCCGGCGAACCCCAGCAGGAGCGGGCGTGGCTCGGCCTGTCTTGCCGGCAGGCGCACCAGAACGAAGCGCTCGCCATCCTGCGTCGCCAACTCGACATGGCGGGCCCCGGCCGGCAGATCGGGTCCGAAAGCCGCAAAGCCGGCCGGAAAGATCAGCCAGGACTGAAGCACATACGCGACGGCGACAACCGCCGCATACAATCCAGCGGCTGCGAGCGCCAGTTTCAGGAGCCACATGCGAGGAATGTCGCCCGGCACTCGTCATCTGGCAAGGCGCCAGGTCAGGACGCCGCAGAGCTCTCGATGAATGCTAGCTAATCCGCCACCTTCCATTGCTCGCGCGATTCGCTGGCGGGATAGACACCCAGGATCCGCATTTCGCGCGAGAAGAAGCGCAACTCGTCGAGCGCCAGCTTCACCAGCGGATCGTCGGGATGGCCCTCGATATCGGCATAGAACAGCGTCGCCGTGAAGGCGCCGAGCTGGTAGCTCTCCAGCTTGGTCATGTTGATGCCGTTGGTGGCAAAGCCGCCCATCGCCTTGTAGAGCGCGGCCGGCACGTTGCGGACGCGGAAGATGAACGTCGTCATCATCTTGGCGGCGTCGGATGGGCGTTCCGCCCATTGCCTGTTCTTCGTCAGCACGACGAAGCGGGTGACGTTGCTGTCGGTGTCCTCGACATTCTCCTCGATGATGTCGAGCCCATAGAGCGTCGCGGCCAGCGCCGGGGCAAGCGCCGCCATAGTGCGATCCTTCACCTCGCCGACCAGCTTGGCCGAACCCGCCGTGTCGCCGGCGACCACCGGCTTCCAGCCGTTCTTGCGGATGTATTTGCGGCACTGGCCGAGCGCATGGATATGGCTGTGCACGGTCTTGATCTCGTCGCGCCTGACGCCCGGCAAGACCATCAGCTGGAAATGGATCGGCAGGAAATATTCGCCGACGATGTGCAGCTTCGATTCCGGCAGGAGATGGTGGATGTCGGCAACGCGGCCGGCGATCGTGTTCTCGATCGGGATCATGGCGAGGTCGGCCTTGCCGGTCTCGACCGCGTTGAAGGCATCCTCGAAGGTCGGGCACGGCAACCGCTCCATATCAGGGAACATGTTGCGGCAGGCGGTGTCTGAATTGGCGCCCGGCTCGCCCTGGAAGGATATTCTGTTGGTTTTTTCAGGCATGCCAAATGTCTCGGGTTGACCAAATGTCTCAGGTTGAAAGGATGGTTCTGGCGCGTTCGAGGTCGTCCGGCGTGTCGACGCCGAACGGCGCGGACTGCACGATCTCGGCGTCGATGCGCATGCCGGCCTCCAGCGCCCGCAACTGCTCGAGCTTCTCGCGCCGTTCCAGCGGCGACGGCTTCAGCGCGACGAAGCGTTCGAGCGCTGAGCGGCGATAGGCATAGAGGCCGATGTGATGATAGAGCGGCCCCTCGCCCCAAGGTGCCGTGGCGCGGGTGAAATAGAGCGCCCGCAGCCGTGTCTCCGACAGCGGCGAGCCAACGATCTTGACGACATTCGGATTGGTCTTTTCCTCGTCGCGGACGATCTCGATGCCGAGCGTGGCGATGTCGACCGTCGCATCCTCGAAAGGCCTCAGCGCGGCATTGATGATCTCGGGATCGATGGTCGGCAGGTCGCCTTGCACATTGACGATCGTTTCGACCTTGCGCCCTGGATCCAGCGTGGCCAGCGCCTCGAAGATGCGGTCGGAGCCCGATTCGTGATCCGCCCGCGTCATCACCGCCTCGAACCCGTGCGCACGCACCGCTTCCGCCACGCTTTGCGTATCGGTGGCGACCACCACCCGGCCAAGCCCGGCCTCGGCGGCGCGGCGGGCGACGTGGACGATCATCGGAGCGCCGGCGATGTCGGCCAGCGGCTTGCCCGGCAGGCGGGTCGAGGCCATGCGGGCCGGGATGAGGATGAGCGTGGACATCGGGTGACGAAGCGTTCGAAAAAGAGGATGGGAAAAGTGGCAAAAGGTCTCACTGGAAGCGCCCTTATAGGTGTTGCAACGCCAGAGCAAAAGACCTAGTTTCCGCCCGATTTGACCGCCTCGCGGGGTGGTTCACGATTACCGACGGACGGAGTGGACGGATCGGTCCGCCGGAAAAGGGAGCCTGGGGCGTATGGACTCTTTCGAAATCAACAAGCTGATCGGCGGGCTGCTCGGAACCGTGTTCGTCGTGTTCTCCGTCGGCATCGTGTCCGATGCGCTGTTCGCCTCCCCCGCACCGGAAAAACCCGGCTTCGCCATCGAGGCGACCGAGGAGCCTGCCGAGGGCGGCCCGGCAGCCCCGGCGGCAGAAGCCAAGCCGATCGCCGACCTCCTGGCCAACGCCAATGTCGAGGCGGGTGCCGCCGTGTTCAAGAAGTGCCAGGCCTGCCACTCCGGCGAAAAGGGCGGGCCTAACAAGGTCGGCCCCGATCTGTGGGACGTCGTCGATCGTCCAGTGGCCTCTCACGAGGGCTTTGCCTATTCGGCTGGCATGAAGGAATATTCGAAGGCCGGCGCGGAGAAGTGGACCTACGAGAACCTCGACCACTTCCTCCTGTCGCCCAAGAAGGACGTGAAGGGCACGGCTATGGGTTTTGCCGGCCTGCCGAAGGATGAGGACCGCGCCAACGTCATCGCCTATCTGCGCACGCTGTCGGACAATCCGAAGCCACTGCCGACGCCTGGCGCTTCAGCGGCCGCGCCCGCCGAGGGTGCAGCGCCGGCAAAGCCTGCAGAGGGTGCAGCACCTGCACCAGCCCCTGCTGCTCCCGCACCAGCACCGGCGCAATAACGCAATTGTCATGGACATATCTTTGGGAAAGCCGGGCTCAGCCCGGCTTTTTTAATGGGAAAAGCGCATCTGCGGCGACAAAGCCGGCCTGTCTCGGTTTTCATAGGCGTCAAATGATCTAGATTGTCTGCTGATAGCTATCGCAAAGAGGAGAAGGCATGACGGTTGGCCGAACGTTTCTCAGATCGGTGCTGGTTATGGCGGCTTTTGCCGGCGGCCTGCAGGCAGCCTTCGCGGACGAATGGCGCACCACCTCGTCGCTGATCGGCGAATCCAAATATGGCAACAACTTCCAGCGCTACGACTACGTCAATCCCGATGCGCCGAAGGGCGGCACGCTGAATTTGGTGGTGCTCGGCACGTTCGACAGCTTCAATCCCTATATCGTCCAGGGTTCGCCGGCAGCCGGCTTCACACAGTTCGGCGGCGGGCTGCTTTATGACACGCTGATGGAGCAGGCGACCGACGAGGGCAGCGTCAGCCATCCGCTGATCGCCGACGCCTACAAACATCCGGACGACTATTCCTCGGCGACCTACCGCCTGGATCCACGGGCCAGGTGGCACGACGGCCAGCCGATCACCACCGACGACGTCATCTGGTCGTTTCAGGTGCTGAAGGCCAACAGCCCGATGTACAGTCGCTATTTCGAGAATGTCACCGATGCCGTCGCGATCTCGGATCGCGAAGTCGAATTCCATTTCAGCCAGAAGGGCAATCGGGAGTTGCCGAAAATCATCGGCGATCTCGTCGTGCTGCCGAAGCACTGGTGGGAAGGTACCGACGCCAATGGAAAGAAGCGCGACGTCACCAGGCCGACGCTGGAGCCGCCGCTGGGGTCCGCCGCCTACAAGATCGCCAGCTTCAAGCCGGGCTCGGAAATCATCTGGCAGCGCGTGCCCGACTATTGGGCAGCCAAGCTGCCGGTGAAGATCGGCCGGGAGAACTTCGACACCCAGCGTTTCAGCTACTTTCTCGACGATAATGCGGCGTGGCAGGCCTTCACCAAAGGCGGGCTGGATGACATTAAGCCGGAAAACAGTTCGAGGCGCTGGAACACGGCCTATAATTTCCCGGCAGTCCAGGCTGGCGACGTCATCAAGAAGGAATTCAAGACCGCCTCACCCGAACCGATGCAGGCGTTCATGCTCAACACGAGACGTCCGTTGTTCAGGGATCGCCTGGTGCGCGCCGCGCTGACTTACCCGCTCGACTTCGAGTCGATGAACCGCACGCTGTTCTTCGGTTCCAATACCCGTACATCAAGCTATTTCCAAGGCACCGAACTGGCATCGAGCGGACTGCCGCAGGGCAAGGAACTGGAGATCCTTGAGCAATATCGCGACAAGCTGCCGCCCGAAATCTTCACCCAGGAATTCAAGCTGCCGGTCTACGATTCGCCACAGGCGGAGCGTAAGTATCTGAAGACTGCGGTCGATCTGTTCGCCAAGGCCGGTTGGGTGATCAAGGGCGGCAAAATGGTGAATGCCAAGACGGGCGAGCCGTTCAAGTTCGAAATCCTCGGCTGGAACGACACCGACCAGGTCCTTTCCAGTCCCTACATCGCCAATCTGCGCAAGATCGGTGTCGACGCCACGCTGCGGCTGATCGACCAGACCCAGTACGTCAACCGCGTCAACAACTTCGATTTCGATGTCACCATATCGCAGCTGGGACAGTCGGATTCGCCAGGCAACGAGCAGCGTGACTTCTGGAGCTCGAAGGCCGCCGACACGCCTGGATCCCGCAACTATGCCGGCATCAAGAACCCGGTCGTCGATGCGCTGGTCGACCGCGTCATCTTCGCCACCGATCGCGACGATCTGGTTGCTGCCACCCATGCGCTCGACCGGGTGCTGCTGTGGAATTACTATGTCGTGCCGCAACACCATCGGTCGGTGGTCTGGATGGCCTATTGGAACAAGTTCGGCATCCCGGAAAAGCAACCGGCCTATAGCGGCGTCGATCAGAATTCCTGGTGGATCGACGCGGACAAGGAAAAGGCGCTGGCGGCAAAATACAAGAGTGGCAATTGATGGCGGCGCTCCCCCGGCGCGACTCTCTGGCCCGCCGCGACTTTCTGGCTCTGGGCGCCGCGGCCACGGCGGCAGCGCTGCTGCCAGGCCGGGCCTTCGCCGCCATCCCGACCGGCGTAAAGCTGCACGGCCTGTCGGCCTTCGGCGACCTTAAATATCCCGCGGACTTCACGCATTTCGACTATGTCAATCCGGACGCCCCCAAGGGCGGCCAGATGAATTTCGCACCGCCGAACTCCACCTTCAACCAGAGCTTTCTGACGTTCAACACGTTGAATTCCCTGGTGTTGAGGGGGGATTCGCCGCCGCGCACCGAACTCTGTTTCGATTCGCTGATGGCAAGCGCACTCGATGAGCCTGATGCGGTCTATGGCCTGCTTGCCGAATCCGTTACCTTATCGCCGGACCGCAATGGCTTCCGCTTCAGCCTGCGACCGCAAGCGCGCTTCCACGACGGCTCGCCACTGACCGCTGGGGACGTCGCCTTCGCATTGAAACTTTACAAAGACAAAGGCCATCCGAACCTTTCCCAAGCGTTGCGGCATATGACTGAAGCCGTCGCGGTCGATCCGGTTACCGTCAACCTCACCTTCAACGGCAAACAGTCGGCGCAGAATATCCTTGCGATCGTCGCAATGCCGGTCGTGTCCAAAGCCTTTTATACGGTCAACGAATTCGATGCCTCAACGCTGAAACCGCCGCTCAGTTCCGGACCATACAAGGTGGGGCGCGTAGCGGCCGGACAGACCATCGAATATGAACGTGTCGCCGACTATTGGGGCCGCGATCTGGCCGTGAACCGCGGCGTCTACAACTTCGACCGCATCCGTATCGATTTTTACATCAATCGCCAGGCAGCGTTTGAAGCCTTGAAAAAGGGCGACACGCATTTTCGCGAGGAATTTACCGCACGGGTATGGGCGACCGGCTACGACTTTCCGTCGCTGAAGGACGGCAGGGTCATCAAACGTGAATTTCCCGGCGAGAAAACGCCGGACATGCAGGCTGTCGCGCTGAACCAGCGTCGTCCGCAATTCCGTGATGTGCGCGTGAGACGGGCGATCGCCAGTTGCTTCGATTTCGAATGGACCAAGCGGGTTCTGTTTTACGGCGCCTACGAGCGTTCGCACTCGAACTTCGAACAGTCGGATTACAAGGCCGAGGGCCTGCCCACGCCCAGGGAATTGGCCCTGCTGGAGCCGTTCCGAGCCGAGTTGCCGCCGGAAACCTTCAGCGAACCGGTGATGCAGCCTGTCTCCGACGGTTCGGGTCACGACCGTAAGCTGCTGCGTGAGGCTTCGAGACTGCTTGCCGAAGCCGGCTGGAAGCGAGCGGGCAATTTCGTCGTCAATGATAAGGGCGAGCGACTGCGGGTGGAAATGCTGGCCGAGGACGATGGCATCGTCCGCCTTTTCTCCCCGTGGGCCGAGAATATGAAGGCGATCGGGATCGACGCTTCGATCCGGCAGGTCGATTCGACGCAATACGAAGCGCGGCAGAGCAATTTCGATTTCGATTTCAACCTGTTCAGATGGTCGATCGGGGCGACGCCGACTGCCGACGGCCTGGAAATCCTCTATGACTCCCGGATGGCGAAAATGCCGGGGATGCGCAACTATCCCGGTACAGAAAGCAAAGCCGTCGACGCGCTGATCGAGGCAGCCGGCAAGGCGCAGAGCCGGATCGAGCTGGTCACAGCGCTCAAAGCACTCGATCGGGTCTTGCGCGCGCGGCTAGACTGGATTCCAACATATCATCTCGCGAATCACCGAGTCGCCTATTGGGACATGTTCGGCTTTCCCGAGCAGAAGCCCGATTTCGGCTTTCCGGTCGAGGCGCTGTGGTGGTTCGACAAGGATAAGGCGGCAACGATTGGCAAAGCCTGAGATTTTCGCTCAAGCAAGACAGAGAGCCTGATGGGCGCCTATATCCTGCGCCGCATCCTGCTGATGATCCCGACCCTGTTCGGCATCATGGCTATCTCCTTCGCCGTCATCCAGTTCGCGCCGGGCGGGCCGGTCGAGCAGGTCATTGCCAGGCTGACCAACCAGGGCGGCAGCGACCGCCTTGGCGGCGGCGGTGGCGACGCGGGCGGCAGCAATGTCGACGTGGCCGGCGACGTCGGTTCGAAATATCGCGGCGCGCAAGGGCTCGACCCCGAATTCATCGCCAAGCTGGAAAAGCAGTTCGGCTTCGACAAGCCACCGCTCGAGCGCTTCGGCATGATGCTGTGGAACTACATCCGGTTTGATTTCGGCGACAGCTATTTCCGCGACATTTCAGTGATCGATCTGATCCTGGAGAAGATGCCGGTGTCGATCTCGATCGGGCTGTGGATCACGCTTCTGTCGTACCTGATCTCGATCCCGCTCGGCATCCGCAAGGCAGTCAAGGACGGCTCGACATTCGACATATGGACCAGCGGCGTCGTCATTGTCGGCTACGCCATTCCGGGCTTCCTGTTCGGCATCTTGCTGATGGTGCTGTTTGCCGGCGGATCGTTCTACGACTGGTTTCCGCTGCGCGGCATCACCTCCGACAATTGGGACCAGCTGTCCTGGCCGGCGCGGATCGTCGACTATTTCTGGCACATGACCTTGCCGCTGACGGCGCTGGTGCTGTCGGCCTTCGCCACCACGACGCTTCTGACCAAGAATTCGTTCCTCGAGGAAATCCGAAAGCAATATGTGGTGACCGCGCGCGCCAAGGGCCTGTCGGAACGGCAGGTGCTCTACGGACACGTGTTCCGCAACGCCATGCTGATCGTCGTCGCCGGCTTTCCGGGCGCCTTCATCTCGGCCTTCTTCACCGGCTCGCTGCTGATCGAGAACATCTTTTCGCTCGATGGGCTCGGCCTGCTCGGTTTCAGGTCGGTGGTCGAGCGCGACTACCCGGTGGTCTTCGCCAATCTCTACATCTTCTCGCTTCTCGGCCTGATTGTCGGGCTCTTGTCCGACCTGATCTACACTTGGGTCGACCCGCGCATCGACTTCGAGCGGAGAGACGTCTGATGGCCGGGGCCGCAGTCGAAACGACGCCGGACCGGATTGCCCGACCCTGGCTGTCGCCGCTCAACCAGCGGCGCCTGCAGAATTTCAGGGCCAACCGGCGCGGCTATTGGTCGTTATGGATCTTCCTCGTGCTTTTCGTGCTGTCGCTGTTTTCCGAATGGATCGCCAACGACAAACCGGTTCTCGTTGCCTACAAGGGAGAGATCCTGTTTCCGGTCGTGGTCGCTTATCCCGAGGAGAAGTTCGGCGGCTTTTATGCGGTCACCGACTATCGCGACCCGGTCATCCAGGACGAGATCAATGCCCATGGCTGGATGATCTGGCCGCCGGTCCGCTACTCCTACCGGACCGTCAACAACGCCATTCCCGAGGCAGCGCCCACCAAGCCGTCCTGGCTCTATGATGCCAAGACACGTTGCAACCAGTATCCGCAAGGTGCCGCCGACCCCAATTGCGTCGTCGGCAATTGGAACTGGCTGGGCACCGACGACCAGGCACGCGACGTGCTGGCGCGCGTCATCTACGGGTTCAGGGTCTCGGTGCTGTTCGGCCTTATCCTCACCGCCGGATCGGCGCTGATCGGCGTGACGGCCGGCGCATTGCAGGGTTATTTCGGCGGCTGGACCGACCTTCTGTTTCAGCGCTTCATAGAAATCTGGTCGGCGATCCCGGTGCTCTACCTTTTGCTAATCGTCGCCGCCATTCTGCCGCCCGGCTTCTTCATCCTGCTCGGGCTGATGCTGCTGTTCTCGTGGGTGGCGCTGGTCGGTGTCGTGCGGGCCGAGTTCCTGCGCGCCCGCAACTTCGAATATGTCAATGCGGCCCGCGCGCTCGGCGTGCCCAACGGCACCATCATGTTCCGGCATCTGTTGCCCAATGCCATGGTGGCGACGCTGACCTTCCTGCCCTTCCTGCTCAGCGGCTCGATCTCGACGCTGACCTCGCTCGACTACCTTGGCTTCGGCCTGCCGCCCGGCTCGGCCTCGCTGGGCGAGCTGCTGAAGCAGGCGCAGCGCAACCTCAACGCCCCATGGCTGGGCATTTCCGGCTTCGTCGTCATCTCGCTGATGCTGTCGCTGCTGGTCTTCGTCGGCGAGGCGACCCGCGACGCCTTCGATCCGCGCAAGACGTTCAGATGAGCGAAGCCCCTCTCCTCTCCGTCCGCGATCTCAGCGTCGCCTTCGTGCAAGAAAGCCGCCAGTCGATGGCTGTCGACCACATCTCCTTCGACATCGCCAAGGGCGAGACGGTGGCGCTGGTCGGTGAATCCGGGTCCGGCAAATCAGTCACGGCCCTGTCGGTGCTGAAGCTGCTGCCCTATCCGGCCGCCAGCCATCCGTCGGGAAAGATCCTGTTCCAGGGCGCCGACCTGCTCGCCACCGACGAGAAGGCATTGCGCCGCGTGCGCGGCAACAAGATCACCATGATCTTCCAGGAGCCGATGACCTCGCTCAACCCGCTGCACACGATCGAGCAGCAGATCGTCGAGGTCCTGACGCTGCACCAGGGCCTGGGCGACCGCCAGGCCAAGGCGCGCACATTGGAGCTGCTCAACGAGGTCGGCATCCGCGAGCCGGAGAAGCGGCTTGACGCCTATCCGCACCAGCTTTCCGGTGGTCAGCGCCAGCGTGTCATGATCGCCATGGCGCTGGCCAACGAGCCGGAACTGCTGATCGCCGACGAGCCGACGACCGCGCTCGACGTCACCGTGCAGGCGCAGATCCTCGAACTGCTTGCGGAGCTGAAAAGCCGCAAGGGCATGTCGATGCTGTTCATCACCCACGATCTCGGCATCGTCAGAAAGATCGCCGACCGAGTCTGCGTGATGACAAAAGGCAAGATCGTCGAGACCGGACCGACGAAAGATATTTTCGCCAATCCGCAGCATAGCTACACGCGGCATCTGCTGGCCGCCGAACCGAAGGGCAAGCCGCCGGCGGCCAACGCTGCCGCCAAGCCTGTGATGACGGGCCAGGACATAAAAGTCTGGTTTCCGATCAAGAAAGGCTTTTTTCGGCGCACCGTCGACAATGTGAAGGCGGTCGACGGCATCGACGTCACCGTGCGCGCCGGCCAGACGCTCGGCGTCGTCGGCGAATCCGGCTCGGGCAAGACGACGCTCGGCCTGGCGCTGGCCAGGATGATCTCTTCGACCGGGACCATTCGGTTCAACGGGCGCGACATCAACGAGCTGACTTTCAACGCCATGCGGCCGCTGCGGCGCGAGTTGCAGATCGTCTTCCAGGATCCGTTCGGGTCCTTGAGCCCGCGCATGTCGGTCTCCGAGATCATCGAGGAAGGGCTGAAGATCCACGAGCCGAAACTGTCGCCCGATGAACGTGATAAGCGCATCGTCGATGTGCTCGGAGAAGTCGGGCTCGATCCCGCCACGCGCAATCGCTATCCGCATGAGTTTTCCGGCGGCCAGCGCCAGCGCATCGCCATCGCCCGCGCCATGGTGCTCAACCCGCGCTTCGTCATGCTGGACGAGCCGACCTCGGCGCTCGATATGAGCGTGCAAGCACAGGTGGTCGACCTTCTGCGCAGCCTGCAGGCGAAGCACGACCTCGCCTATCTGTTCATCAGCCACGATCTGAAGGTCATCCGCGCGCTTGCCAACGACGTCATCGTCATGCGCAATGGCAGGATCGTCGAGGCCGGCCCCTCCGAACAGATTTTCGAACGGCCGCAGACCGACTATACCAAGGCGCTGATCTCGGCCGCGTTCAGGATCGAGACGGCGCCGGTCGGCATCGTCAGCGAGTGACAGGGTCGCGTAAATAGGAAAAAGAATCCGAAATGGAAAAAGGCCGTATCCTGCTCGCCGTCACCGGCTTTCATCCGCAACGCTGGCGCGAACTCTTGTCGGCGGAACGCGAGGTGGTGCTCGAGCCGGACGGCGCCAGCGATCCCTCGATCACCTATGCGGTGGTTTGGAAGCAGCGGCCGAACCTTCTGTCGTCTCTGCCCAATCTGCGCGCCATCTTTTCGATCGGCGCCGGCGTCGACCACATCTTGGCCGATCCCACTGTGCCCGACGTGCCGATCGTGAAGGTCGTCGCCGACAACCTGACCCAGTACATGACCGAATATGTCGTCTGGCGGGTGCTCGATCATCACCGCCAGGGCATGCTCTACCGAACGCAGCAGAAAAGGAAGATCTGGCACGAGCCGCCGCAGCGCCCGGCCGGCGACATCTCTGTCGGCATCATGGGGCTCGGCACGCTTGGCCGCGCGGCGGCGTCGGTGCTTTTGTCGCTCGGCTTTGCAGTCAATGGCTGGTCGCGCAGCGAGCGGCCGATGAAGGGCGTTTCGACCTATGCGGGCGAGGCCGGATTGATCCCCTTCCTCAACGCCACCGACATTCTGGTGGTGCTTTTGCCGCTCACGCCGCACACGCAAGGCATCATCAATTATGGCGTGCTGAAGGAGCTGAGGAAACGCAACGGCCTCGGCGGCTCGGTGCTGATCAACGCCGGGCGCGGCCGCCTGCAGAAGGATGCCGACATCGCGCGCGCGCTGGAGGACGGCACGCTGAAGGAAGCGAGCCTCGACGTGTTCGAGGTCGAGCCGCTGCCGAAGACCAGTCCGCTGTGGAGCCACCCGAAAGTGTTCGTGACGCCGCATGCGGCGGCGACCTCCGACCCCGTCCACCTGGCGCCGATCATGCTCCGCCAGATGGCCGCCTTCGAGCGCGGCGAGAAGCTCGAGAACCTGGTGGATCGCGACGCGGGGTATTAACTAGGCAAGCCAAGCTTGGTCTGCTTGGCCGGGTTGCCGCATTCGCGGCGGGCGATCGACCGGTTCATGGCGTCGATCCTGCCGCTTGCCTGTTCGACGTCACGCTGGGTCTTGGAGCGAACATCCGGCGTGAATGGGCCGAGGCCCACCCCCGGATCGGAGAAGGACGGCTTGGCGTCCCGCGAAAGGCGATATCGCTGCGCCAGCTCGTTTCGTTGCGCCAGCAATTGATCGCAAGGCACGCTATCATATTGCAGCGAGGACTGGACATTCTCATCCTGTCGTTCGGCCATCGAGGCGCCGGCGCAGCCGGCCATCGCCAGGCAAGATGCCAAGGCCACCAAGTTCCAGCGCATGGAATGTCCTCCGTATCGATGTCCCGCCCTTTCGGGCATGCGAATCGGGCTTTTTCGCAGCCTGCGCCACACGTGGCGCAAGTGAACGAAAAAGGGCGCCGGACGAGGCCCCAAAACGGAGGTGCCGCCGGCCGTTGCCTGTAGGCCGAGTCAGCAGTCACTTGCAACAGGCTTCCCGCGCCGGAATTAGCAACTATCTCTAAGCCATGCGCGCCAGCGACCTGCTTCATCCCCGGCCTGAGGGCCTCTATTGCCCACCCGGCGATTTTTTCATCGATCCGGTGCGGCCGGTCGACCGGGCGCTGATCACGCACGGCCATTCCGACCATGCCCGTTCCGGCCACCGCTCGGTGCTGGCCACACAACAGACGCTGGACATTATGGGGCTTCGCTACGGCGAGGGCTTTGCCGGGACGACGCAAGCAGCCGCACTCGGCGAGACGATTGCGCTGAACGGCGTCACCGTCACCTTCCATCCGGCCGGCCATGTGCTCGGCTCGGCACAGATCGAGGTCGTGCATCAGGGCACATGCATCGTCGCGTCGGGCGACTACAAGCGCCAGAGGGACGCGACCTGCGAGCCGTTCGAACCGGTCAAATGCGACGTGTTCATCACCGAGGCGACCTTCGGCCTGCCGGTGTTCCGCCATCCGCACGATACCGAAGAGATCGGCCGCCTGCTGAAATCGACGGCGCAGTTTCCCGAACGCGCGCATCTGGTCGGCGCCTATGCGCTCGGCAAGGCGCAGCGCGTCATGCGCTTGCTGCGCGATGCCGGCTACGACAGGCCGATCTACATCCACGGTGCGCTGGCCAAGCTCAGCGACTACTACCAGGGCCAGGGCATCGACCTCGGGACACTGGAACCGGCGACGGTCGAAAGCGGTGGCAAGGGCGATTTCACCGGCGCCGTCATCGTCGGCCCGCCTTCGGCCTTCGCCGACCGCTGGGCGCGGCGCTTTCCCGATCCGATCTCGTGCTTTGCGTCCGGCTGGATGCGCATCCGCCAGCGCGCCAAACAGGGCGGCGTCGAGCTGCCGCTGATCATTTCCGACCATTCCGACTGGGACGAACTGACCGCGACGATCAAGGAGACCGGCGCCGAGGAAATCTGGGTGACGCATGGCCGCGAGGAGGCCCTGGTGCGCTGGTGCGAACTCGAAGGCATCGCCGCGCGGCCGCTGCATCTGGTCGGCTATGAGGATGAGGGCGATTGATGGCGGGAGGTTCGGTAGTCACCTGCGCAGAGCTCTACGGCGCCCCCCTCTGTCCTGCCGGACATCTCCCCCTCAAGGGGGGAGATCGGATGTCGCGCCGGCTTTCGCCAATCACTGACGTTGCAGGACGGGCGGCAAGAACGAAACTGCCAATCTCCCCCCTCGTGGGGGAGATGTCCGGCAGGACAGAGGGGGGCGCGAAGGATCGCAAGCTTTCCCGATTGGCCTGGCGCGCACCCACATGAACCGCTTCGCCGAACTCCTCGATCGCCTCGTCCTGACACCGTCGCGCAACGGCAAGCTGACGCTGCTGACCGATTATTTCCGCAGCGTCGAGGATCCGGATCGCGGGCTGGCGCTGGCTGCCATCACCGGCGACCTCACCATCGCGGCGGTCAAGCCGGCGATGCTGCGCACGCTGGTCATGGAGCGCATGGACCCGGTGCTGTTCGGCTATTCCTACGACTATGTCGGCGACTTGGCGGAGACGGTGTCGCTGGTCTGGCCGCAATCGCCCGCAGACATCGCGAACCATGAGCCGACGCTCGCCGAGGTCGTCGCAAAGCTGCAGGCGGCGAGCCGTTCCGACGGACCGAAGGTGCTGGCCAGATTGCTCGACAGCGCCAGCATCTCGGCGCG
This sequence comes from Mesorhizobium sp. M6A.T.Cr.TU.017.01.1.1, assembly GCF_004023115.1. Classification (NCBI taxonomy): domain Bacteria; kingdom Pseudomonadati; phylum Pseudomonadota; class Alphaproteobacteria; order Hyphomicrobiales; family Phyllobacteriaceae; genus Mesorhizobium; species Mesorhizobium sp. M6A.T.Cr.TU.017.01.1.1. Next base: position 29,993 of record NZ_RZTA01000036.1, on the reverse strand, counting down.
CTTTGCCATCATAAAGCTGGTGACCGGCGGCCTGCGCATCGGCGTCTCGGCACGGCTGGCCAAGCAGGCGCTGGCCGATCTTGGCAAGGTCGACATCGCCGAGATCGAGGAGTTGTGGCACGGGCTGATGCCACCGTATACCGAGCTGTTCGCCTGGCTGGAAGGCAAGACCGAGAAACCTGAGAAAACGGCGCTAGCGCTGTTCCGGCCGGTGATGCTGTCAACGCCGGTCGGCGACGGCGATCTCGAAAAGCTCGACCCGGCCGACTACGCCGCCGAATGGAAATGGGACGGCATCCGCGTCCAGGCGGTTTGCGAAGGCGGTGTTCGCCGGCTCTATTCGCGCACCGGCGACGACGTCTCCGGTGCCTTTCCGGACCTCGCCGAGGCGATGAATTTTTCCGCCACGCTTGACGGCGAGCTTCTGGTCGGCGATCCCTTGCAGGCGACCGGCACGTTCTCGGACCTGCAGCAGCGGTTGAACCGCAAGAGCGTGACGCCGAAGATCCAGCAGCAATACCCGGCCTTCATGCGCTGCTACGACGTGCTTCAGATCGGCGACGAGGACTTGCGGCCGCTCTCCTTCCGCGAGCGGCGCGGCCGCCTCGAAGCCTTCGTCAGGAGTCTCGATCCGAGCCGCTTCGATCTTTCGCCGCTGGTCGAGTTCACCGACTGGCAGGCGCTGGAGGAATTGCGCCGCAAGCCGCTGCATCCGGTTATCGAAGGCGTCATGTTGAAGCGCTGGGATTCGCCCTATGTCGCCGGCCGGCCGAAAGGCCCATGGTTCAAATGGAAGCGCGATCCGCACACGGTCGACGCCGTGCTGATGTATGCCCAGCGCGGCCACGGCAAGCGTTCGAGCTTCTATTCCGACTACACGTTCGGCGTCTGGTCCGGGCCGGAAGGGTCGGAGGAACTGGTGCCGGTGGGCAAGGCCTATTTCGGCTTCACCGACGAGGAGTTGAGGCAGATCGACAAATATGTCCGCGACAACACGATCGAGCGTTTCGGCCCGGTCCGCTCGGTGCGCGCCGACCGCAGACAAGGCCTCGTGCTGGAGGTGGCGTTCGAAGGGCTCAACCGCTCGACACGGCACAAATCCGGCGTCGCCATGCGCTTTCCGCGCATTTCACGGCTGCGCTGGGACAAGCCGGCGGCCGAAGCCGACCGCATCGAGACGCTGCAGGCCCTGCTCGACCGTTAGAGCGACGTGCGTCCAATTGGACGCACAAAGTACGCTCTAACACTTTTGGATGCGTTGAAGCTCAAGGAACGATCGAGACGCGGATCTCGTAGATGTCGACCGACTTGCCCTGCTTGTCGAAGTCGGAATTGATGGCGATGGTGCCGGCAGCGCCCGGACGCTTGTCGGGAAAGCGCACGTCGAACAGATATTCGTTGTTCTCATGGCCGACCGCGTAGCGCTTGCGGCCGCAGTCGCCGAGTTCGCCGAAATTGCAATCGACGGAGATCTGCGTCTCCTTGCCCTCCTCGGAGCGGGCGATGATGTCGAACACGGCGTGCTTGCCGGCGAGTTTTTCCAGCACGCCTTGCCCGACGTCAAAGCTGATGGCAGAGCCGGAGGCGCCCGACCGGATGCGCAGGAAGGAGCCGCTGTCGTCCTGCATGACTTCGGCCTTGGCATCCGAAGGCGCACTGACAAGCGCCGGGTCGCTCGGCGAAAACACATTGATCCAGTCGCGATCCTCATCCGCCTCACCGGGGGTCAGCGGCGAGGCCGTGTCGCTTGGCGGCGTGAAATCATCGTCCTCCACTGTCGGAGGCGCTTGCGGAGGGGCCGTGTCGAGTTGGGCCGCCGACTTGAAGACGCCGGTCTGCGCAGCGAAATAGAGGCCGATGCCGGCGGCCGCGAGCAACGTGACGCCGAGGAAGATCGCGGTGAGAGGCAGGCGGGGGCCTCTCACCCGCCTCTCGTCGCGGTCGGGCATCACCTCTGCGTCGTCGTCTCCGGTCGATGCAGGGGACGACATGTCGATCTCCGGCACATCGGCAGAAACCGCCTCGGGCATGATATCGGGAACGACCGGCAAGATGCGCGACCGGGGCATATCGGATGCACGAGACCCTACCGGACCGTCGACAACGACGTCAGGCGACGGCGCGGGTCCAGCATCGGCTTCGACATCCGGTTCGGCATCGGCTTCAGCTTCGGCATCGGCCTCGACTTCGCTGTCGGCCGGCTGCTCCGCCGCCGGTGCTGCGGCGTCATCATCGGTCGGTAGGGCGACATCGGGAACCGCCGGCAGGAACTCGGATTCGATTTGCGTGATCTTGGCCTGCACCGCCTTGCGGCGCTTGATGGCGACTTCCACCGTCACGCTCGGGTTGGCCTGCAGGGCGCGGTCCAGTGCGGCGAAGGCCGATCGGTAGACCCGCTCGCGAAACGCCCGGTCGTCGGCATTGCCTTTTTCGAAGGCGTTCCGGATCGCTTTTTCGATCGCGTCCAAGCGGGATCCCTCTGCACGTACGGTCACATTGTCATGATCGTTAGCCGTAGGCGACCAATCAATCAACGGGCCAGCGGCCGCATTCTGCCTTGGCGACGCATCCTCGGCCGATTTCGGCGATTTTCGGTAAAGGAATCAACATTTTTCACCGATTTTCCCGCCACGGCGCCAACGTGGCGGTCGCGCGACCTGCCGGTGCGGCATCACGCGACCGCATGGCGGATCGGCGCGGCGGCCCCTGACAGGCCTGGGATGAGCCCCAACGCGAAATGCCAAAGTCCCATCTTGAATTTGTGGCGGGTTGCGTTTATCACCCAGCGCATCTTGGAGGCCCTGGCTTCCCGGGCCGCTTTAGCTCAGTTGGTAGAGCACATCATTCGTAATGATGGGGTCAGGTGTTCGAGTCACCTAAGCGGCACCACTATTTCTCAAGGCTTTGCGGGTTTTCGAGGGGTAGAGCCAAAAAACGTGGTAGCACGTTGGTAGCATTCTTAAGCGGCGCCTTTTCGCCCCTTGCCTCATGTCGCCACAGGCTCCCTCCGCCTCACAAACGCGCCCATCACCAGGATGCGAGCGACCCTAGCGCACGATCCCGTCCGTCGGGATCTGAAAGACAAATGAGCGCAAATGAAACCCAATTGAGACACAACTGAAACACATCTACGCGCAGGCGACATGCACGCGAAACGCTTTGGGAGGATTGTCGAGCCTCACCCAGCTTAGGGAATGCAGGAGCGTCGCCGATGACACCCGACCAGATCAGACTTGTCCAGGACAGTTTTCGCGAGGTCGTCGCAATACGCGTGGCCGCCGCCGCGCTGTTCTATGAACGCCTGTTCGCGATCGACGCGGATCTTCGCACGCTGTTTCCGGTGACAGACATGGCCAAGCAAGGCGCCAAGCTGATGGCGAGCCTGGGCTTCGTCGTGCACGGATTGGACCGTGCCGACACCATTCTCCCGACGGTGCGCGTGCTTGCCAGGCGTCACGTGACCTACGGCGTCAAGGAACATCATTACCCGATCGTCGGGCAAGCGCTCATCGAGACGCTGGCGGCCGGCCTCGGCACGGCTTTCACGCCGGCCGTGCGCGACGCTTGGGAGGCAGCCTACGGGTTGCTCGCAAGTGTGATGATCGCGGCTGCCCGCGAGGATCAGCTCGCAGCGTGATTTATTGGGATGCAGCCGAAGGCGACCATCCACCCGAACGACAATTCTAAATGGAGAGAAAAACGATGTTCAGATACACAGCTCTTGCAGCGCTTTGCGTTGCGGCAAGTTCCGCTTCTGCCGGCGAACTCACGGCCCGTCAGGGTGGGACCGTCGATCTCGGCAACTTTCACGGCGTCGTCTACTACACCGAGGCCGATGACGGCTATCGGGTGGTCACCACGATGGCGGCGGGCGAAGAAAACCTGCCCGTGCGCTTCGTCGCGACCCTCACCGAAGGCCAGGCGATGGTGATCTCGGTCCCGGGCGAGTTGGCAAAACCCGGCCAGACGCTCGAAATCTCGCGCGCCAAAGGCAAGCTCGTCGTCGCGAAGGCGGAATCCACCCAGTAACGGGCGGAAAGTTGACGTCGCGACGCAACCGGGTAGTCTTGCGCTTGCTTTCCGCGCCTCCAACAACGCGAAGAGACAATCGGCACCGCCATTGGGATGGCTATCGTCCCAACCTCGGAGAACGAGATGCTCAAGGTGCTACGTGCAGAAGTTCGATTTCGGCTTTTTGAGTGCGGACGATTTTTCCTTGTCCTGGTAGGCGCCGGTGCACTTGCGTCGGCCGCCTTTGCCGATGCCGCCGAGCCCACAACGCTCGCCGTCGCGGATTTCGAGTTCAGGGATACGTCAGGCGAAGTCAGGGACCAGACCGCCGAACACGAAACGCGACTGAAGGCGTTTGGCGTTGCATTGCGGGATGGTCTTTCGAAGAAGATCGACCTCGTCGCATTACCCTGTCAGGCAGAACGGTGCACCATCAGGGACCCCGGCCTTGTCGATCTCTCGAAGCAGGCAAGAACAGCCAGCGCGAAATATCTACTGATCGGTCAGATGCACAAGATGAGCACGCTGGTTGGCTGGGTGAAGTTTGCAGTGCTGGATTTGAACAACAACAAGCCTGTCTGCGATCGATACCTGACTTACCGGGGAGATACCGACGAAGCGTGGCGACGAGCAGCAGAGTTCACAGCGCGCGACATCGAGAAGCACTGCATTCCGTAGTTGCGTCTATCACCCAGCGCATCTTGGAGTGCCTTGGCTTCTCGGGCCGCTTTAGCTCAGTTGGTAGAGCACCGCATTCGTAATGCGGGGTTCGCGTGTTCGAGTCATGCAAGCGGCACCAAAAATTTTCCCGAACAAATCGGCCACCGAAATGCTGGCCGATCAAAGCCAAAGTGACTCCGGCCAAACTTATCCCAACGCTTCTCGGTCAAGCAGCGTGTCGTCGCCGTGCCTCGGTCGTCGCCCTTCGAACAGGGCACTCTGGTCGCCGATCTGCGCAATCATATGTTCGCGAAAGACCCTCACCCGTTTGGTGCGCCGCAAGTCGGGGTGATAAAGCAGCCATAGCCCCAGATCGTGTATCGGGTCTGGCGCGCGGAAGCGCTCCAACCGGTCGTCACCGTCGCCCATGAAGCAGGGCAGGTAGGCCAAGCCGACTCCCTGTTTCATGGCTGCGAGCGTAAGCAACGTATCGTCGACAAAAAAGCTGTGACGATGATCCGGGCAGGCCTCGTTGGTCCAGGATTGATGGAAAGCGCAGCATTCCACCCCCAGCCACCTTGGTTTGGCGCTGCCGGCGCGCAAAGCCTTGAGGTAGTTTCTTTCCCCGTAGACGGCTGATGCAACGTTGGCGAGCCGGGTACCGACCAGAGTGTCAAGTGGCGTGTTGGTCAGGCGAATGGCGATATCCGCGTGCCGCTCGGCGAGGCTGACATATTTGTTGGAAACCTGCACATGCAGCTCGATGTCCGGATAGCTTTCGTTGAAACTGGCAAACATGGGCATCAGCACGGATGATGCCATATTGTTGATCGCCGACACCCTCAGCTCGCCGGCAATCCGATTTTCCTGACCGCCGAGAGCGCCCTCGACTTCGAGGACCTCCATCTCCATCTTGCCGGCCGCCATTTTCAATTCCTCGCCGGCCGCGGTCAGTTCGTATCCGGACTTCTTGCGCTCGATCAGGCGCGTGCCAAGCTGCGTCTCCAGCACCCTGATCCGGCGCGACACGGTGGAATGCTGAACGTTCATGCGTTTGGCGGCGCCGCTGATCGAGCCGTCGCGCGCGACCGCCAGGAAAATCCGCAAATCATCCCATTGCATCATGGAGCCCCGATCTGTGCAATTTTGCAAAATGGGCGTCTAGATTTCGAGAATTGAGCCGAAACTACGCGCCGAATATCGTTTCCTGCAAGACAATACTGTCTTCCGGATGCCGTCCGGTTTCCGAGGTTATGCGCCTGGAGGCGACCATGGATCAGCAGCAACCGACTTTCGACCCCGTCAAATTCAAGGAAACGACCCGCAAGCAATGGGACAGCGCGGCCGAGGCATGGAACCGCTGGGGTCCGCTCCTGTCCCGGTGGCTTGGACCGGCGACGGAACTGATGCTGGACATGACCGATGTAAAGCGCGGCAGTCGCGTCCTCGATGTCGCCGCCGGTGCCGGGGAACAGACATTGACCGCGGCGCGGCGCGTTGGCCCCGAGGGTTATGTGCTCGCCACCGACATTTCGGCCGGGATTCTCGATTTCGCCGCCAGCAACGCGAAACTGGCGGGCCATGGCAACATCGACACCATCGTCGCCGACGGCGAAATGCTGGGCGCCATATCCGCTGACCCCTTCGACGCCGTCATTTCGCGCGTCGGCCTGATCTACTTTCCGGATCAGAACAAGGCGCTGGGCGGAATGCGCGACCACCTCAAACCGGGGGGAAGGGTCGGTGCAATCGTCTATTCCACGGCAGACAAGAACCCGTTCTTTTCGATCCCTGTCGGCATCATTCGCCGCCGCGCCGCGCTGCCCGCACCGCTGCCCGGCCAGCCAGGCCCATTCAGCCTGGGCGATCCCACGGTTCTAGCAAAACGTCTGATCGATGCCGGATTCCGTAAGGTCCGGATCGAAAGGATCGATGCGCCGGTGCGGCTGCACTCGGCCCTGGAATGTCTGCAGTTCGAGCAGGAATCGTTTGGCGCGCTGCATCAGATGCTCGCCGGCCTGTCCGCCCGGGAACAGGACGACGCGTGGGCGGAAATCGAAGAGGCGCTTGGCCAGTTCGAGCGGGACGGACAATTCGCGGGACCATGCGAAATGCTAGTCGCGGCCGCCACAAGATAGGGACACGCCGGCCTCTGTGCCGAAGCGAGGAGGAACCTCATGACGAGAATTGCCATTGTCCAGGAACCGCCGGCTTTTCTGGATCGCGAAGGGACGATCGCCAAGGCAGTGCGGCTGGTTGCCGAGGCCGCGAATGGCGGGGCCGAGCTTGTGGTCTTCTCCGAGGCGTTCATCCCCGGATACCCCGCCTGGATCTGGCGCCTGAAGCCGGGGGCCGACGGCGGCCTGGCAGGCCAATTGCACGGGCGCCTGGTCGACAATGCCGTCGACCTCTCGTCGGATCAACTGCGTCCGCTGTTCGACGCCGCCAGGACGCTCAAAGTGACCATCCTGTGCGGCATCAACGAACGCGACAGCCAGTGGAGCCGCGCCACTATCTACAACAGCGTCATCGTGATTGGCCCGGACGGTTCGCTTCTAAACAGGCACCGCAAGCTCATGCCCACCAACCCCGAGCGGATGGTCTGGGGATTTGGTGACGCCAGTGGGCTCAAGGTCGTCGACACGCCTTCAGGACGGGTTGGCTCGCTGGTTTGCTGGGAGAACTACATGCCGCTTGCCCGGTACGCGCTCTACGCTCAAGGCATCGATATCCACGTCGCCCCAACCTACGACAGTGGCGACGGCTGGATCGGCACATTGCAGCATATCGCCCGCGAGGGCGGCTGCTGGGTCATCGGCGCCGGCAATGTCTTGCGCGTGGAAGACTTGCCGCGCGACTTTCCCGACCGTGACCGCCTCTATCCGGACGCGGACGAGTGGATCAATCAGGGCGACTCCGTGGTCATCGCGCCAGGGGGAAAAATCGTTGCCGGCCCTTTGCGCAAGGAAACAGGCATTCTGCATGCCGACATCGATCTCAAGGCGGCAATTGCCGCTCGCCGCAGTCTCGACGTCGCCGGGCACTACAGCCGGCCGGATATTTTCACCTTGCAGGTCAACGCAAAATCGCAAAGGCCGGCAGAATTCAGCTATTAGCTCTACTGCAGCGACGCCACGGTCTTCAGCGCACCATCGAGCATATCGCCCTTCTCGTCCTTCAGCGCGGCTTCGCGCAGGCGCCGGATCCAGTCGGCAGCATCCGCGCGGCCCTTGACCAAGTCGAGCGCCGACAGCACCCGGTCGAATTTCGACTGCGCGCGGACATGGGTGTCGCTGTAGCCCTTGATCAGCCGGCGGCAGTTGAGGATCTCGACGGCAAGCGCGTAGTCTTCCGGGACATGGCCGAGCGCCAGCGCGTACCAGCGCTCGAGATGCGCGGTCTCGACCTTGTGGCGCAGCAGGCGGCGACGCCAGCGGCGCATGCCGCCGATGAACCAGAGGGCGGCAAAGCCGGCGAAGCTGTCGGTGCGGATGCGGCGGCCGCGATTGATACGGCGGTCGAGAAAGGCGGCCAGCTTCGGCCGCGCCTCAATGTAGCTGCCGAGCCCGGCCGGCAGCGTGCCGCAGAACTCCTCGATGCGCGGATGGAAATATTCGGTCACCTGGAGGATCGAGCCGTCCTTGACGCCGACCTCGCGGCGCACGCGCTTGTCGCGAGTCGAGCGCGTCTTCAGGTCAGCGACGCGGATCATGTCGTCGTAGCACATGGCGTTGGCCAGATGCTTTGCCGCAGCGATCGACAGCGCGTAGTCGTGGTCGGCATTGTCCAGGACGACCGCCCGGTCTAGCCGGTCGAGATACTCGCCGCCATAGGCGATGTCCTGATAGTCGACGACCTTTTTCAGACCGCGAAACGCCATGTCGTGCAGGGGAAGCGGCAGCGCGTCGACGCGCGCCGCAAGATCCTGCCAGCCCTTCAGCAGGCTTTCCGGGCCGCTCACCTTTGCCGCCGCGCCCGAGCCGATTTCGGCAGCTTTCGGCTCTGCGATCTTGTCGCCCAGAGGTGGCGCGTTCGTAATGCCGCGGGCGCGATCAAAGGCGGCGCCAAAAGCGGCGAGGCTGGCCTTGACGCCGCGGCCGCCGGCACTGACCGCCTGCTCATAGCTCTCGCGGGTGAACGGCAAGGCATCGGACCCCGCCAGTGCGCCGAGCAGGCTGGCCGAGATCATCGAGCCATTGTCGGCGGCGATCTTCTCCATGTCGAAGGCGATGAAGCGCTTGGCCGCGGCTTCCGCTGTCGCATGCACCTTTGGCGACGATGCCCGGCCGTCGCCGGGCTCGATCTTTTCCGATACAGCGGCGATGCGGTGCGACGAGGCGATCAGCGTCGTGCGCTCGGGCGTGACGAAGCCACGGATGATGGCGCGGCCGGCTTCCATCAGTTCGGCGGCGATCAGGATGTCGACGTCGCCCTGCGAGGGCGACAGCGCGAAGACCGGCAGCCGGCCGGTGTCGCGACACATTTCGACATAGTAGATGGTGGCCCCGGTGCGCTGGGCGACGCCGGCGACCGAAGTGGACTGCGCGACATAGCCATTGCGCTCGGCGACGTCGGTGATCCAGTCGGCGAGCACGCCACCGCCCTGGCCGCCGACCGCCAGCACGGCTAGCTTGATGACGCGCTCGTCTTCGGGAGCGCCGGCTTTCGAGCGCGATGAGGGGACGGCGTCAAGCATCGGCGAATGTCAGGCGCCGGCTTTCACGGCGCCGCTGCAAGAGGCCGATCGTGGCGCGACGTGCGGCTTCCAGGAAACGGTCCCAGCGGCTCGGATTGTGCACCACGTCGGCGCGGTAGAAGGATGGGCACAGCACCGCCGCATCGGCGACCTCGCCGCAATTGCCGCAGCCGACGCAGCTCTGGTCGATATGCGCCACCGGATCGTCACGCAGCGGATCGTCCAGCGACTTCACCGAAAGCGACGGGCAGCCGGAAAGCCGCATGCAGGCATGGTCGCCGGTGCAGATGTCCTCGTCGACGCCGAATTTCGGCTTGACGATCCTTGTCCCGCCCTTGATCGCCTTGTCGACCAGCGGCTTTTCGCGGCGCTGCCGATTGAGCATGCATTCGGACGAGGCGACAATGACTTTTGGGCCCTTCTCATCCGTCGTCAGCGCCTCGCGCAGCGTGTCCTGCATCTTGGTCACGTCATATGTGCGGTCGATGTGGCGCAGCCATTTGACGCCCATGCCTTTCACCGCCTCGGTGATCGGATGCTTTGTCGACTTCGTCTTGTTGCCGGCGCGGGATGAAAGAATATCCTGCCCTCCCGTCGCGGCCGAATAGAAATTGTCGACGATGACGATAACGCCGTCATTCTTGTTGAACACCGCATTGCCGATCGACGAGGTCAGGCCGTTGTGCCAGAAGCCGCCATCGCCGACGAAGGAGATCGAGCGGCGCTTGGCATCGGGCGAATTGAACGCCGAGGCCGAGGCCGGCCCCAGCCCATATCCCATGGTCGTGGCGCCGAGCTCGAACGGCGGCATGATCGAGAACAGATGGCAGCCGATGTCGGAGGCGATGTGGTGCTTGCCGAGCTCCTGCTCGACCAGCTTGGTGGCGGCGAAGATCGGCCGTTCCGGACAGCCGACGCAGAAGCCGGGCGGACGGCCGGGGACGACGTTGATCAGGTCGGCGGTGTCGAGCCCGTCGCCGATCTTGTTCGGCGCGCGAACCTCGCCCGGCAGCAAATGCGGGATGGTGGCGCGCAGGAACGATCCGATGCCGTCGAGCAAGACCTGGCCGGTGTATTCGCCGGCCATCGGCAGATGCTCCTTGCCGACGAGATTCGTGCCGCGCCCGGCCTTGTGCAGCATCGCGGCAAAGGCCTGCTCGATATAGTTGGGCTGGCCTTCCTCGACGACGAGCACGGCGTCCTTGCCCTCGCAGAAGGACAGGAACTCGTCATCGACCAAGGGATAGACGGCATTCAGCACATAGAGCGGCACGTCTGTGTCGCCATAAGTGTCGGCGAGGCCGAGGCGCTGCAGCGCCCGGATGACCGAATTATACATGCCGCCCTGCATGACGATGCCGACCGAGCCGTGCTCCGGACCGAAGAACTCGTTGATCTTGTTCTCGCGGATGAAATCGACCGCCGCCGGCCAGCGTTTTTGCACCTTTTCCTTCTCGTGCAGGAAGGAGGCTGGCGGCAGCACGATGCGGCCGGTGTCACGGCGCGGCGCGTCGAGCGCATCGGCCACCGTCATCGCCGGCCGCTTGTTGTCCTTGGCGATGAAATGGCCATGGACATGACAGCAGCGGATGCGTACCTGCAGCATGACAGGCGTGTTGGAAATCTCCGACAGTTCGAAGCCGTCCTCCACCGCCTTGACGATCGACGGCAGATTCGGCCGGGGATCGAGCAGCCAGACCTGGCTCTTCATGGCGAAGGCATGGCTGCGCTCCTGCATGATCGAGGAGCCTTCGCCGTAATCCTCGCCGACGATGATCAGCGCGCCGCCGGTGACGCCGCCCGAGGCGAGGTTGGCCAGCGCGTCCGACGCGACATTGGTGCCGACGGTCGACTTGAACGTGGCCGCACCGCGGATCGGATAATGCACCGATGCCGCCAGCATGGCGGTGGCGGTCGCTTCCGAGGCGCTGGCCTCGAAATGCACACCGAGCTCGCCAAGAATGTCCTGCGCGTCGGCGAGCACGTCCATCAGATGGCTGATCGGCGCGCCCTGGTAGCCGCCGACATAGCCGACGCCGCATTGCAGCAGCGCCTTGGTGATGGCGAGAATACCTTCGCCGGAAAACTCCTCGCCGGCGCCGAGCCTGAGCTTTTCGACTTCCTTAGCAAAAGACCGTTCGGCCATTTTTTGGCTCCTTCCGTTACCGCCGGCATCCGGCAGCGCGTAAGATCAAATGTCGTGCTTGCGAATATTCTTCAGCATCTTTTGCAGCGTCGCGATCAGCGCCGCATATTCGGCATCGTCGACGTCGTCGAACATGGCCTCGAACGCGTCATGCATGGCCGGCCAGGCGCGGGTGAACTCGGCGCGACCCTCGTCGGTCAGGAACACATGGCGGATACGGCTGTCGGTTACCCCCTGCTCGCGCCGCACAAACCCTTGCCCTTCCAGCGTGTCGAGCGTCCGGCTCAACGTGGATTGTTCGATGACCGTATAGACCGAGAGGTCGTTGACGGTGACGCCGTCGGTGACCGACAGCACGGCCAGCGTCCGCACCTGTGGGATGGTCAGGCCCTGCTTGCGGAAATCGTCGCGCAAGGTGGCGTTGTAGCGGCCCATGATGCGGTTCATCAGATAGGGCGCGAACTGCTGCAGGCCGATCTGGCCCAGTGTCGAGATGCGCTGGCGCTTTTCAACTTTCTGTTCCATCACAGCCTTCCCGCCAGCAGGAAGCCGGAACCGCCGCCAAGTCCCGCGCCGGGGTGGGTCGAGGCGCCGATATGGTAGAGGCCCTTGACCCCGGTGGCGTGATTGCGGCTCGTCTTGAACGGCCGCCACAAGAACGATTGATCGATGGCCGAGGAGCCGCCATAGGGATCGCCGCCGACCAGATTGATGTTCATTGTTTCCAGATCGGCCGGCGAATAAGCGCGGCGTGCAATCACGCTGTCCTTGAACCCGGCGATATGGCTGGCGAGGATCGCTTCGGCACGGTCCGCGTAGGCTTCGCGCAATGCCTCGGTCCAGCGGCCGTCGGCCGGCGTCGGCAGCTTGCCGGCGGCATCGCCCTTGATATGGCGTGGGGCCTCGGGCAGTTGCAGCCACAGGATCGCCTTTCCGTCCGGACAGCGCGAAGGATCGAGCGCATGCGGTTGGCCGACGCAGATGGTCGGAACCTCCGGCAGCATGCCGCGCGTGGCCTCGTTGCAGGCTTTCGATACACCGTCGAGCCCGGGGGTCAGATGCAGCAGCGCGACCTTGTCCAAGCCGTCGCCGCGCCATGCGGGTGGTTTGTCCAAGGCATAGTGGATCTGGAAATTGCCCTTGCCGTAGCGGTATTTTTGCGTCGCTTCGACGTCGGCTTTCGGCGCTGCGTCGCCGAGCAGCCGCTCGTAGAGCTGGGTCGGCGTGACCGAACAGATGACGCTCTTCTTCGCGGTGACCGTTTCGCCCGAAGCCAGCCGCACGCCGGTGGCTCGGCCTCCGCTCTGGACGATCGAGGCGACGTCCCCGCCAGTCCGGATCACGCCGCCGCGCTCCTTGATTAGCGCTTCGAACGCGGACAGCAGGTTCTTCGCGCCGCCCTTGACGATTGGCGCCCCGGCCGCTTCGAGCGCGAAGGCGATTACCCTGGCGATCTGGCCGGAGAACGCGTCTTCAGGCCCAAGGCCGGCATGCAACACCCAGGGCGCCCACAGCGCGCGGGTGGTTTCGGATTGGTAGGATCTTTCGAGCCAGCCGCGCGCCGGCACCAGCGCTTCGCCAAGAAAGGCGGCAAGCCCACGCGGCCCGCGCCGCCAGGCTTCGCCCGCCAGCAGCTTTGCCGTGGGGTAGGACCACAGGCTGCCGCCAAGCAGGCCGAACAGCAGACCGGCATTGCGCTCGATCTCGCCGACATCGCTGCCGTGCCGGTCGCCGTCACCTGCCGTCATCGTATTCATCCCCGCGACATTGGCGGGGCGGTCGGTGCGCAGGATGGCATGGCTGCCGTCCGGGCGCAGCACGCCGGTCGGCGTGCCGGTGTTGCAGAATTCCAGGCCGTGCCGCGCCAGATCCTTGCCCAGCGCCGCATAGGCCGGCGAGGTGATGAACAGGACGAAGGTCGTGGCCATCACGTCGTGGATGAAGCCGGGCGCGGTGATCTCCTCGGTGCGCATGCAACCGCCGATGCGGTCGTTGCGCTCGAGCACCAGCACCTTCGCCCCCTTGCCGCCAAGCATCGCCGCGCAGACCAGCGCGTTGATGCCGCTGCCGACGATGATGTGATCGGGCGCGTTCATCGACGATTGCTCTCCGCCGGCAGGACAGAGGGGGGCGCCGTAGAGCCGCAGCGTTACAAGGCTGCCGCTCCCAAATCGTCACTACGGCGTTACCTGCGACCATGATCTTCTCCCGAAGACCGCCACCTCGTCCTATTGTCTCGGCACCAGCGCCAGTGCGCGGATCGGGCTGCCGGTGCCGTGCTCGATCTTGAGCGGTGCCGCGATCAGGATCGCGCCTTTTGGCGGCAGCCGGTCGAGGTTGCAGAGGCTGGCGAGCCCGTAGCGGTTGGCCTTGTGCATCAGGCTGTGCGCTGGGAATGGCGGCTCCATTCCCCCTGCTTTGCCGGCATCCGTGCCGATGGTCTCGCTGCCCCAGCCCTTGATGTCCTTGCTGATCAGGTACTGGATGGCCTCGGCCGTCGGTCCTGGCGTGTGCGGTCCGGTCTCGTCGGCGTTGAGGAATTCGGCTTCCGAGCCGTTGCGCTTGTACCAGTCGGTGCGCATCACCACCCATTCGCCGGCATTGATCGTGCCGTGCTCGGCTTCCCACGCCTTGATGTGGTCGACGGTGAGCAGGAAGTCGTGATCGGCAGCGGCTTGGCTGGAGCAGTCGATGACATTGACCGGCCCGACGAAGTTCTGCGCCGGAATGGTGTCGGTGGCGCCGTCCGGATAATCTTTGCCGGTGATCCAGTGCTGCGGCGCGTCGAAATGCGTGCCCGAGTGCTCGCCGAGCTTCAGCCAGTTCCAGGCCCACCACGGTCCGTTCTTGTCATAGGCGGAGATGGCGTGGATCTCGACCTTCGGCGTATCGACGGCGAGTTCCGGCGGCAGCTTGATCAGCGGCGTGTTCGGCCCAAGCGGGGCCGTCAAGTCGACCACCTGGATGGCGCCTGAAAGAAGCTGGCCGGCGACCTCGCCGAGGAGTTTTTGCGTGTCCATGGTCTCTGTTCCCTCTTCTTGGATGGCTCTGAAGGCTCGTTGCGGCCCTTAATATCCTACTAGACGAAAACATATGCATCTGCAATTATCTTTAAGCATAAAGGAAATGGGTTGGGTGGGGTGTGAGCGAGTTTGACGCCATTTTCGTCGGGGCGGGCCACAACAGTCTGGCATGCGCAGCGCATCTGGCGTTGAAAGGTTGGAAAACCGCGATTTTCGAGCGCAGCGCAACAATCGGCGGCGCCGTCCAGACCCGCGAATTCACGCTTCCCGGCTTCCGGCACGATTTCGGCGCGATGAATCTGAGCCTGTTCGCCGGCTCGGCCTTTCACAAGAAATATGCAAATGAATTGAAAAAACACGGGCTGGAATTTGCGCCGGTCGCCGACTGCTTTGCCAGCGCCTTTCCCGACGGACGCTGGTTCGGTGTCAGCCACGACCTGGAGAAGACCGCGTCGCGCATCGCCGGATTTTCGCAAGCCGACGCCGCCACCTGGCGCCGGCTGGTTGACGCCTTCCCGGCGGAGGCCGAGCATCTGTTCCGGCTGCTAGGAGCGCCGATGAGCGGGCGGGCGCTGGCCGGCACTGCATGGAACCTGTGGCGCAGGAAGGGCTTTGCCGGCACGCTCGACACCGGTCGCCTGCTGCTGTCGTCGCCGCGCGCGTGGCTCGAGGAGAATTTCGAGACCCCGCATGTCAGGGCGACGCTCGCCGCCTGGGGCATGCATCTCGATTTCGCCCCCGACGTAGCCGGCGGCGCGGTGTTCCCATACCTTGAGTCCATGGCCAACCAGTGCTTCGGCATGGTGCTCGGCAAGGGCGGTGCCGACACCATCATCCGCGCCCTGTCGGGCATGGTAACCGCTGCCGGCGGCCAGATTATCACCGGGGCTGAGGTGGCCGAGATCACGGTCTCCGCCGGCAAGGCGACCGGCGTGCGGCTCGCTTCCGGCGAGACCCATACCGCCACCAAGGCTGTCGTCGCCGGGGTTGCACCAGGGGCGTTGCCCGGCAGACTGCTGGCTGATGGTTCCGGCGACGCCGGCTTCGACACGGCGATGCAAAAGTTCCGCCATGCGCCGGGCACGATGATGATCCATCTGGCGCTAGACGATCTGCCGGACTGGCGCGCCGGCGCCGAGCTTCGGCAATTCGCCTATGTGCATCTGTCGCCGTCGCTCGACGCCATGTCGCGGACCTATCAGCAGGCAATGTCGGGCATGCTGCCGGACGAGCCGGTTCTCGTCGTCGGCCAGCCGACTGCGGTCGATCCGTCGCGGGCGCCGGAAGGCAAGCATGTGCTGTGGGTGCAGGTGCGCATGCTGCCCGCCGAAATGTCAGGCGATGCGGCGGGCAAGATCGCGCCGGCTCACTGGGACAACGTCAAGGAACGCTACGCCGAGCGCGTTCTCGACATCATCGAGACCTATGCGCCAGGTCTTCGCCGGAAAATCCTAGGCCGCGCCGTGTTCTCGCCGCTCGACCTCGAACGCGAGAACCCCAACCTCGTCGGCGGCGACCAGATCTGCGGCAGCCACCATTTGGCGCAGAATTTTCTGTTCCGCCCGGCGCGCGGTTATGCCGGCTGGAACACGCCAGTCGGGAATTTGCATCTCACAGGGGCTGCAACATGGCCGGGTGCCGGCACCGGTGCGGCCTCGGGCTATATGCTCGCTCAACAGCTTGGCGGGAGGTAGAATCCAAAACACTTGCGGGTGAAGGAGAGGCAATGCGCGGTTGCCCAAGGAGCCTGAACCCACTGAACGACAACGACGACGCGCACAGAAAACCAACAGGGGAACGACCATGACAATCAACAGACGAGAATTGCTCGGATATGGCGCAGCAGCGCTTGGTGCGACCGCTTTGGGCCTGCCGCAGACAGCCAAGGCGGCCGGCGAACTGACCATCGCCTACAACGTCAACCTGCCTTCCTGGGACCCGACCACCGGGCCTTCGGCGGTCAACCCGACGATCCAGGGGCTCTACCAGTCGGTGTTCGACCAGTTCATTCCGCAGAAGCCGGACCTGTCCTTCGCGCCGGGCCTGCTTACCGAATGGGGCTGGAACGACGACCGCACCAAGATCATGATGACGGTGCGCGACGGCGTCACCTGGCATGACGGCTCGCCGTTCACGGCCGAGGACGTGGTCTGGTCGCTGCAACGGGCGGGCGACGAAAAGACCGGCAATCCGATCCAGTTCGTCTGGAAGAACGTCAACAACTTCAAGATCGACGGCAACAAGATCACCGGGGACGTCGTGCAGTTCGACCCGGTGTATTTCAAATGGATGTCGTTCCTGACCGGCTACATCATGCCGAAGGCCTATTACGAGAAGGTCGGCGCCGAGGGCTTCGAGAAAGCCCCGATCGGCACCGGCCCCTACATGGTCGACAAATTCGAGCGCAACGCCTTCCTGCGGCTGAAGGCCAATCCGAATTACTGGGGCGGCAAGCCGGCCTTTGAGAATGTGACGATCAAGTTCGTCACCGATGCGGCGAGCCGCGTTGCCGAAATCGAGTCCGGTTCCTCGCAGGTGACGCTCGAAATCCCCTATGAGGAATATGACCGCCTGATCGCCAAGGACGGGCTTGCCGGCTCGTGCAAGAATGTTTCCGACATCGGCATGATCTTCTTCAACGACATCGACGTGATGCTGGACAAGAACGTCCGCCAGGCTGCCGTCATGGCGGTCGACAAGAAGCTGCTGGTCGACCGCCTGCTGCGCGGCTACGGCCAGCCGATCGACACGCTGGAAACACCGGAATACGCCGCCTACGATGCGTCGATCAAGGTCGAGCACAATCCGGAAAAAGCCAAGGAATTGCTGGCCGCATCCGGCTATTCGCCGGAAAAGCCGGTCAAATTCTCGATACAGACGACCAAAGGCTTCAAGCCTAAAGACTACGAGATGATCCAGGCGATCGTCGGCATGTGGCGCAAAGTCGGCATCGAAGCGACGATCGAGGTCTACGAGATCGCCAAGCACTACGAACTGCGCGCCGCCGACAAGCTGGCGCCGGCCGCCTTCTACAATTGGGGCAACGCCATTGGCGATCCGACGACGTCGACCGGCTTTGCCACCTATGGCCCGAGCCCGCATTCGGTGTGGGACAGCCAGGATCTGATCGACATGATCAACCCGCTATGGGGCGAGAAGGACGAGGCCAAGCGCATCGGCGGCTGGAAGGCTGTCGACAAGTACATCGCCGAGCAGGCCTATGTGCTGCCACTGATCCAGTATGCGCAGCCGATCGTGCATGCCAAGGGCGTCAATGTCGTGCAGCATATATCCGGCGCGCTGCTGCCGGCGCTGATGACCCCGGCGTGAGATCGGCATAGCGTCCAAGCGCGCCATCGCCGTCGATGGCGCGCCCTTTCCGCAGGCATACGGGCGACCATGCTGCTGCAAAGATTCCTGATCCGTCTTCTGACGATGGCGATCACGCTGTTCGGCGTCGCCGTCGTGGTTTTCGTCGTCATTCGCGTCGCGCCCGGCGACCCGATCGCGATGATGCTGCCGCCCGGCGCCACCGATGCCGACATCGCCCGGTTGCGTGCGCTCTATGGGCTCGACAAGACCATCGTCGAGCAGTTCTTCATCTGGCTGTCCGGCGTTGTCAGAGGCGATTTCGGCACCTCGATCTCGCTTAGGCAAGACGTGCTGGGGCTGGTTTTCAACCGGCTACCGGCGACACTGGAGCTCGCTATCGTCGCTCTTTTGATGGCGCTGGCGATCGGCGGCACGACGGCGATCCTTGGCGCGCGGGAACGCGGCACCGCAGTCGAGGCCGGCATCGACATCGCCAGCGGTGCAGCGCTTTCCATTCCCGATTTCCTGTGGGGGCTGGTGCTGATCCTTTTGTTCGGCGTGCTGGTGCCGGTGTTCGACATTTCCGGCCGGGTTTCGCCGCAGCTCGACCTGCCCTTCGTCACCCAGTTCTATCTGTTCGAAAGCATTGCGCGGCTGCGCTTCGACCTGACCAAGGACCTGCTCGGGCACATGCTGATGCCGGCCGTGGCCCTGGCGTTGCCGCTGGCCGCGATCATCTCGCAGCTGCTGAAGCAGTCGCTGAAGGAAGTGCTCGATCTCGACTACGTCGTGCTGGCCCGAGTGAAGGGCTTTTCGGAAACGCAGGTCATTTTGCGCGAGGCGCTGAAGAATGCCGCCCTGCCGACGCTGACTTTGGTCGGCGTGCAGTTCACCTTTCTGATCGGCGGCACGGTCATCGTCGAACGGCTGTTTTCCTATGAGGGTCTCGGCAACATGGCGATCGACGCCGTAATCAACCGCGACCTGCCACTGATCCAAGGCATCGTGCTGGTCTTCGCCCTGCTGTTCGTGCTGATCAACCTCACTGTCGACATGATGTACGCACTGCTCAATCCGAGGCTGCGCCATGGATGACGGCCGCATCTCCAGACATGGCTCGGGCGCAAGGCTGTGGCTGGCCGGCGGCTGGCTGCTGCTGGCGCTGCTGGCGGCGATCTTCGCGCCGCTGGTCGCGCCGCAGGACCCGCTGGCGCAGGACCTGATGTTCGAACGCCTGCCGCCCTTCTGGATGAGTGGCGCGGAGCCCGGCTTCTGGCTCGGCACCGACAGCCTCGGCCGCGATCTCCTGTCACGGCTGATCTTCGGCGCTCGCATCGCCTTCATAGTCGCCTTCGCGGCGGCCTTGGCCGCCTGCCTGGTCGGCTCGACGCTCGGGCTTGTCGCCGGCTATTTCGGCGGCTGGGCCGACCGCATCATCTCGCGCATCGTCGACGTCTGGATGGCGTTTCCGCCGGTGCTGTTCGCCATCCTGCTGGTCGCCGTGCTCGGCACCGGCCTGAGCTCGGTCATCATCGCCATCGCGGTCATCGACTGGACGCGCTTCTGCCGGGTGATCCGCGCCGAGACCATGGGCCAGGCGCGCATGGATTATGTCGAGAACGCCCGCATCGCCGGCTACGGCCGCATCGGTATCATGCTGCGCGAAGTGCTGCCCAATGTGGTGCCGTCGATCGTCGCGCTGCTGTCACTGGAAATGGGCATCGCCGTCATCGTCGAGGCGATCCTGTCCTTCGTCAATCTGTCGATCTCGACCGACGATCCGACCTGGGGCGGCATCATCGCCGAGGGCCGCCTGTCGATCCATCAGGCCTGGTGGGTGCTGGTGTTCCCGCTGGTCACGCTGATCCTGACGGTGCTGTCGTTCAGCCAGTTCGGCGAAGGCCTGAAGGCACGCTTCGATCCGGTGCTGCGATGAGCGCGAGCGTTTGCCTCGATATCCGCAGCCTGAGCGCCGTGCTGGCGAATGGGCAGCGCGTGCTGCGCTCGGTGTCGCTCTCCGTCCAACCTGGCGAGGTTCGCGCGCTGGTCGGCGAGAGCGGCGCCGGCAAGACGATGATCGGTAAGGCGGTGCTCGGCGTTCTGCCACTGAGCGTGCGCATCGTCGAAGGCGATATGCTGCTCGAAGGCGAAGATCTCGGCCGGCTTCAGCCAAAGGCGAGGCGCACGCTGATCGGCGCCCGCACCGCACTGATCCCACAAGACCCGCTGACCGCGCTCAACCCGTCGCGCCGCATCGGCCCGCAGATGACCGACCGCCTGGTGCGCATCCTCGGCTGGAGCGGGCAGCGAGCCGACACCCGCATCCGCCAGTTGCTCGACGAGGTGCAGATCCGCGACCCGGACCGCGTCCTCAAATGCTATCCGCACGAGCTTTCCGGCGGCATGCGCCAGCGCGTGCTGATCGCCGCCGCATTCGCCGCCGAGCCTCGGTTGATCGTCGCCGACGAGCCGACCACGGCGCTGGACGTGACCGTGCAGAAGCAGATCCTGCGGCTGATTGCGCAATTGCAGCGCGAGCACGGCACGGCGATCCTGTTCGTCACCCATGATCTCGGCGTCGTCGCCAAGATCAGCCAGAAAGTCTCGGTGCTCTATGCCGGCAAGGTGGTGGAGGAGGCCGAGACGGCGGCGCTGTTCGCGGCTCCGCAGCACCCCTACACGCGAGCGCTGATGGCGGCGACACCGCGCTACACCGACCCGTTCGCCTCGCTGAAACCGGTGGACGACGCGGTATTGGCCGGACTGGCCGCGGAGATCGCCGCCGCCGACCAGGCCTGGAGGCGACCGCATGGCTGAGCCGCTGTTTTCCGTGCGCGGGCTGAAGGTCGCGCTGCCTGATATGACCCGTAAGCCGCTGATCGGCCGGGCGCCGATGGTAGAGATCCTGAAAGGTCTGGATTTCGACCTGCCAAAGGGGTCGGTGACCGGCATCGTCGGTGAATCCGGATCGGGCAAGTCGACGCTCGGCCGCGCCCTCGTACGCCTGCTGGAGTCCAGCGCCGGCAGCATCACCTTCGACGGCCGCGACATCACGCATCTGCCGGAGGCCGAGGTCAGGCCGCTGCGCCGCAATCTGCAGATGATCTTCCAGGATCCGATGTCGTCGCTCAACCCGCGCCGCACCATTGCCAGCATCATCGCCGCACCGCTCAGGCAAAACGGGTTTGGCGACAATCTCAAGGGGCGTGTCGCGGAGGCATTGCAGCGCGTCGGCCTGCCGCAAAGCTTCGCCAGCCGCTACCGTCACGAACTGTCGGGCGGCCAGCGCCAGCGCGTCGGCATTGCCCGGGCGCTCGCGCTGTCGCCGAAATTCGTGCTGGCCGACGAGATCGTTTCCGGTCTCGACGTATCGACCCAGGCACAGATCCTGACGTTGCTGGAAAAGCTGGCCGCCGAAATGGGCCTGACGGTCGCCTTCATCAGCCACGATCTGTCGGTGATCCGGCGGCTTTGCCGGCAAGTGATCGTCATGCGCGAAGGCGCGATCGTCGAGGCAAGCGCCACCGACGCTTTATTCGAGAACCCGCGGCAGGCCTACACGCGCGACCTGATATCAGCCATTCCGCTGCCCGAGATCGATGACGGCTGGCTGCTGCCCACCGCTAAGGTGCCGGTATGAAGCAAATCTCATTCGCACGTCGAAGAGCGGGCCTGGGACGTGCGCCCGGCAAGCCACCCACGTCCCGCGAGAAGGATGACTGACATGAGGAATGCTATCCGAAACGCAACGCTTGCGACCGCCGTCCTGGCCAGCATCGGCACTGCTTCCGCCGGCACCATTCCCGGCATGCGCGGGCACGATCACACCGGGGTTACGGTGCCCGACATGAAGCAGGCCGTCGACTTCTTCACCGAGGTCGTCGGCTGCAAGAAGGCGATGTCCTTCGGCCCGTTCGCCGACGACAAGGGCACGTTCATGCAGGATCTGCTGGGCGTCGACCCCAAGGCGGTGATCGAGGAGATCACCCTCGTCCGCTGCGGCTACGGCTCGAATATCGAGCTGTTCAAATACACCGCGCCCGACCAGAGGGACCTGCAGGCCCGCAACAGCGACATTGGCGGCTTCCACATCGCCTTCTATGTCGACGATATCGCTGCCGCGAAAGCCTATCTCGATGAAAAGGGCGTGAAGACGCGGATGGGCCCGCTGCCGGTTACCGAAGGGCCGGCTGCCGGCCAGACCATCCTCTATTTCCAGGCGCCCTGGGGCCTGCAACTGGAAGCGATCAGCTATCCCAACGGCATGGCCTATGAAAAGGACGCGGAGACGGTGCTGTGGAGCCCGAAGAGCCCGGAGGAATGATCCGGAAGGCGCGTGCTTGCGGGCCTGACCGCAGGCACGCCATAGGCATCCGAGGCGAGTCGTTTCAATTATGAAACTTCAAGCTTGAAATAATTTGCGTCAAGCGCGATACTAGCCGCAGAAAAGCGAAGAGGAGATCGCACACATGAAGGTTGCGGTTCTCGGAGGCGGACCAGCCGGCCTCTACTTTGCCATCTCGATGAAGCTCAGGGACGCCGCGCACGAGGTGACGGTGTTCGAGCGCAACCGCGCCGACGACACATTCGGCTGGGGCGTCGTGCTGTCGGCCGAAACGCTCGACAACCTGACTAGGAACGATCCAGTCAGCGCCGTCTGGATCAAAAAACATTTCGCCTATTGGGACGACATCGCCGTCATTCATGACGGGGTGCGCACGGTCTCGACCGGCCACGGCTTCTGCGGCATCGGCCGCAAGCGGTTGCTCACCTTGCTGCAGCGGCGGGCGCGCGAGCTTGGCGTCAAGCTGGTCTTCGAGACCGATATCGCCGACCCCAAGCCCTATATGGAGAGCCACGATCTGGTTGTCGCCGCCGACGGCCTGAATTCGAAGGCGCGGGGCACTTTCGTCGACGTGTTCAAGCCAGATATCGACACCCGCAAATGCAAGTTCGTCTGGCTCGGCACGCAGCAGAAGTTCGACGACGCCTTCACCTTCGTCTTCGAGAAGACGGAGCATGGCTGGGTGTGGGCGCATGCCTACCAGTTCGACAACGATACCGCGACCTTCATCGTCGAATGCAGCGAGCAGACCTGGCAACGCTTCGGCTTCGGCGCGATGTCTCAGCAGGAATCGATCGCCGTCTGCGAACAGATCTTCGCCAGGCATCTCGGCGGCCACGCGCTGATGACCAACGCCAACCATATCAGAGGTTCGGCCTGGATCAATTTTCCGCGCGTGCTGTGCGAACGCTGGTCCTACGAGAATCTGGCGCTGATGGGCGACGCGGCGGCATCAGCGCATTTCTCGATCGGCTCCGGCACCAAGCTGGCGCTGGAAAGTGCGGTGGCGCTGGCCGACTATGTCGAGTCCGAGCCCGACCTCGAAGCGGCGTTCCGCAAATATGAAGACGCCCGCCGCACCGAAGTGCTGAAGCTGCAGTCGGCGGCGCGCAATTCGCTCGAATGGTTCGAGGAGGTCGAGCGCTATCTCGGCCTCGACCCGGTCCAGTTCAACTATTCGCTGCTGACCCGCTCGCAACGGATCAGCCACGAGAATTTGCGGCTGCGCGATGCCGAATGGCTGGCCGGCGCCGAGGAATGGTTCCAGCGCCAGGCGGGCGCCGGCGGCAACAGTCTTCGTCGCGCGCCGATGTTCGCGCCGTTCCGGCTGCGCGACATGACGCTGCACAACCGCATCGTCGTCTCGCCGATGGCGCAGTACAAGGCCGTCGACGGCTGCCCGACCGACTGGCACTTCGCCCATTATGCCGAACGGGCGAAGGGCGGCGCCGGCCTCGTCTATATCGAGATGACCTGCGTCAGCCCGGAAGGCCGCATCACGCCTGGCTGCCCCGGGTTCTACGCACCCGATCATGAGGTCGCCTGGAAACGGCTGGTCGATTTCGTCCATACCGAGACCGAGGCCAAAATCTGCGCGCAGATCGGCCATTCCGGCGCCAAGGGCTCGACCCGGCTCGGCTGGCAAGGAACCGACGTGCCACTGACATCAGGCAACTGGCCTGTGATGGCGGCATCAGCGGTGGCATGGTCGCCTGAGAACCAGCTGCCGAAGGCGATGGACCGCGCCGACATGGATCTGGTGCGCGACCAGTTCGTCGCCTCGGCAGAAATGGCGGCGCGCTGCGGCTTCGACATGCTCGAAATCCACGCTGCGCACGGCTATCTCCTGTCCTCCTTCATCACGCCGCTGACCAACCGGCGCACGGACGCCTATGGCGGCTCGCTCGAAAACCGCATGCGATATCCACTCGAAGTCTTCCATGCCGTGCGCGCCGCCTGGCCTGATGAAAAACCTGTTTCAATGCGCATCTCGGCCAATGACTGGGTCGGCATCGAAGGCGTGACGCCGGCCGATGCGGTCGAGATCGCACGGCTGCTGCATGAGGCCGGCGTCGACATCTGCGACGTCTCGGCCGGCCAGACCTCGGCCGAGGCAAGGCCGGTGTATGGCCGCATGTTCCAGACGCCGTTTTCCGACCGCATCCGCAACGAGGTCGGCATGGCGACCATGGCGGTCGGCAACATCTATGAGCCGGACCATGTCAATTCGATCCTGATGGCTGGCCGCGCCGATCTCGTCGCGATGGCAAGGCCGCATCTCGCTGACCCCTACTGGACGTTGCATGCGGCCGTCACGCTCGGCGACCGCGGCGTCAAATGGCCGGATCCCTATCTGCCGGGCCGCGACCAGATCTACCGGCTGGCCGAACGCGACGCGGCCGCGGGGCTGAAAGTATGAGCGCTTCCTTACTTCCACATGGGCGCTGCCCCTCATCCGCCTGCCGGCACCTTCTCCCCGTGAAGAACGGGGAGAAGAGACACGCTCCAGCGCTGGCGCCCCCCTCTCCCCGTTCTTCACGGGGAGAGGGTAAGGGTGAGGGGCAGCGCCATGTTTCGAGGATTGCCGCATGATCGCGGGCAAGCACGCGTTGGTCACCGGCGGCGGCTCCGGCGTCGGCCGCGCCATCGCGCTGGCGCTGGCCGGCGCGGGGATAAACGTGACCATCTGTGGCCGGCGCGAGGCAGCGCTGGCCGAGGTCGCCAGGGGAAATGAACGCATCTTCGGCATCGCTGCGGACGTCACCGACGAAACGGCGATGGCATCGCTCTACAGCCAGGCGGAGGCGGCGCGCGGGCCGACCGATATCGTCGTCGCCAATGCCGGCATGTCCGGCAGCGCCCCGGCACAGCGGACCTCGCTCGCGGACTGGCAGCGCACGCTCGATGTCAACCTGACCGGCGCGTTCCTGACGGTGAAACCGGCGCTGGCCGGCATGGCCGCGCGGAAATCAGGCCGTGTCATATTCGTCGCGTCGACGGCCGGGCTAAAGGGCTATCCGTATGTCGCCGCTTACGTTGCCGCCAAGCATGGTGTCGTCGGCCTGATGCGGGCGCTGGCGGTCGAGACCGTCAAATCCGGCGTGACGGTCAACGCCGTCTGCCCGGGCTTCATCGAAACCGAGATGCTCGAGGAATCCATCCAGCGCATCGTCGAAAAGACCGGCCGCTCGGCCGAAGAAGCAAGGACGAGCCTTGCCTCGACAAACCCGCAAGGCCGCTTCATCCAGCCGGAAGAAATTGCAGCCGCGGTGCTGTGGCTGTGCGGCGATGCGGCCCAATCGATCACCGGCCAGACGATCTCGATCTCGGGAGGCGAGACATGGTAGCCGGTCCCCTGCCCGCGCCGTCCGGACCCGGCAAGGACCGCCTGCGCCTGTGGGTGCGGCTGTTGCGCGCCTCACGCAGCATCGAGGCCGAATTGCGCGAGCGCCTGCGGCAGGAGTTCAACACGACGCTGCCGCGCTTCGACGTGATGGCCGCACTCTACCGCGTGCCGGAAGGCATGCTGATGAGCGACCTGTCGCGCTTCCTGCTGGTGTCCAACGGCAATGTGACTGGTATCGTCGACCGTCTGGTTTCGGAAGGGCTGGTCGCCCGCGCCCGACGCAATGGCGACCGCCGCACCTCGATGGTGCGGCTGACGGAGGAAGGATCGAAGGCTTTCGCCGTGATCGCCGCCGCACATGAGAGCTGGATCGGCGAGCTGCTCGGCAATGTGAGCGAGGACGAGGCGCGCCGGCTAACCGGCATGCTGAATTCCTTCCGCAGCAATTGGGAGGGACGGGAATGACAAAAATGGCCGGCCGCAAGCCGAAGCATTTCCTCTGGCAGGTCGAAGGCAAGGTCGCAAAAATCCGGCTCGACCGGCCGGAGCGCAAGAACCCGCTGACCTTCGAAAGCTATGCCGAGCTGCGCGATATTTTTCGCGACCTTGTCTATGCCGAGGATGTCGATGCGGTGGTGTTCCTGCCCAATGGCGGCAATTTCTGCTCCGGCGGCGATGTTCACGACATCATCGGCCCGCTGGTCAAGATGGACATGAAGGAGTTGCTCGCCTTCACCCGAATGACCGGCGATTTCGTCAAGGCGATGCTGAATTGCGGGAAGCCGATCATTGCGGCGGTCGACGGCGTGGCGGTGGGCGCCGGCGCCATCATCGCCATGGCGTCCGATATCCGCATCGCCACGCCGGAAGCCAAGACGGCGTTCCTGTTCACCCGCGTCGGTCTTGCCGGCTGCGACATGGGCGCCTGCGCGATCCTGCCGCGCATCATCGGCCAAGGCCGCGCCGCAGAGCTGCTCTACACCGGCCGCACGATGAATGCTGAGGAAGGCGAGCGCTGGGGTTTCTTCAATCGGCTGGTCGATGCCGCAGCGCTTGAGGCCGAAGCACTCGACATGGCCGCGCGCATCGCCTCCGGCCCGACCTTCGCCCACGGCATTACCAAGACGCAGTTGAACCAGGAGTGGTCGATGGGTCTCGACCAGGCGATCGAAGCGGAAGCGCAGGCGCAGGCGATCTGCATGCAGACCGGCGATTTCAAGCGGGCGTATGAGGCTTTTGTTGGCAAGCAGAGGCCGGTGTTCGAGGGCAATTGAGGATGTTTTCTTTAATCAAAATGGATACGCTGGCAGGACAGAGGGGGGCGCCGTGGAGTGCAAGGCCCGAAGCACAGTGGAGGCAGAAATGCCTGACCGGTCCTTCCTCAATTGGCCGTTCTTCGAGAACCGACACCGCGAGCTGGCCGAGCGGCTGGACGCGTGGTGCGCGAAGAACCTGCCGGTCGCGCACCACGATGTCGATGCCGCCTGCCGCGAGCTGGTGGCGAAGCTCGGCAACGACGGCTGGCTGAAGCCGACAGCGCTCGATGTGGACAATCCGGGACCGCTCGATGTGCGCACGCTATGCCTGACGCGCGAGACGCTGGCCCGGCATGACGGGCTGGCCGATTTCGCCTTCGCCATGCAAGGGCTTGGCACGGGCGCACTCAGCCTGTTCGGCACGCCGGAGCAGCAGCGCTGGCTGGCGAAGACCCGCGCCGGCGAAGCGATTTCCGCCTTCGCGCTGTCGGAGCCGCGCTCCGGATCGGATGTCGCCAATATGGAGATGACGGCGGCGCGCGACGGCGACGACTATGTGCTGTCAGGTGAAAAGACCTGGATCTCCAATGGCGGCATTGCCGATCTCTACGTCGTTTTCGCCCGCACCGGCGAAGCGCCCGGCGCCAAGGGACTTTCGGCGTTCATCGTGCCTGCAGACATCAAGGGCCTGACCATCGCCGAACGGCTGGAGGTGATCGCGCCGCATCCGCTGGCGCGCCTGTCCTTCGACAGCGTCCGCGTTCCGGCCTCGGCATTGATCGGCAAGCCAGGCGACGGTTTCCGCATCGCCATGTCGGTGCTCGACGTGTTCCGCTCGACGGTCGGAGCGGCGGCACTCGGCTTTGCCCGGCGCGCGCTGGACGAAAGCATCAAAAGAGTGGCCGAGCGCAGACTGTTCGGCGCTGCGATGGCCGAGTTGCAGATGGTGCAGGGCCACATCGCCGACATGGCGCTGGATGTCGATGCCGCCGCCTTGCTGGTCTACCGCGCCGCCTGGACCAAGGACATGGGCGCCACCCGTGTCACCCGCGAAGCGGCGATGGCCAAGCTGTTCGCCACCGACAAGGCGCAAGAGGTGATCGACAAGGCCGTGCAGCTGCATGGCGGCGATGGCGTCCGCAAGGGCCACATCATCGAAAGCCTGTATCGCGAGATTCGCGCGCTGCGCATCTATGAGGGCGCGTCCGACGTGCAGAAGGTGGTCATAGCCAGGCAAGTGATGGGAGCGGTCTGAGGCCGAGCTGGGACGGATAATTGCGAATTAGACTGGTTTGATTTTGAACATTGCGACCGGATTTGAGTATCGGGAGGCTTGATATGCACACCATCCTGCAGCCGGAAGGCTGGGCGAAACCTGTTGGGTACGCCAATGGCGTCGCCGCGCGCGGGCAGATGATCTTCATCGGCGGCCAGGTCGGCTGGACCGGGCAAGGCCAATTCGAAACCGATGATTTTGTCGGCCAGGTGCGCCAGACGCTTGCCAACATCGTCGCCGTGCTCGCCGAAGCTGGCGCCAAGCCTGAGCATATCACCTCGATGACCTGGTACTTTATCGACAAGGCCGAGTATCTGGCCAACCTCAGGGGCATCGGCGAGGCCTATCGCGAGGTCATCGGGCGGCATTTTCCGGCCATGGCCGCCATGCAGGTGATGGCGCTGGTCGAGGATCGCGCCAAGGTGGAGATCCAGGCGACAGCAGTGATCCCAGATTGATGCCGGCAAGGCAGATCAACTCGGTTTCCACGAACATTGCAGGGGAAGCAATTCCTTCGGTGGCGAAGCGCATCGAAGCATCGGCGTTGACGGCCTGACGCTTGGCTAGACACCGTTTTTGTGATCAGATGATCACGTCCCTGCTTCAGGCTGGGCGATTACAGCGTGCCGCTTGCACATAGCTTCTGTCGAAACCCAAGGAAACCAAAAACCGTGGCTCTGGGATTTGAACCTGTATCGGGACGCGTGACCGTCCAGGACGGCGTCTACCAGCAGCTTCGGCATGCCTTGATGGTCGGCAGCTTCGACCCGGCCCAGGTGCTGACCATTGCCTCGCTAGCCGAAGCCTTCGGTACCTCGAACATGCCGGTGCGCGAGGCCTTGCGCCGGCTCGCCGCCGAGAACGCGCTGGAGATATCGCAGAATGGCTCGGCCTGCGTGCCGGTCGTCACCCGCGCACGGCTCGACGATCTCTGCCGGGCGCGCGTCGCCGTCGAAGGGCTGGCTGCCGAACTCGGGGCATCGCGTCTGACCGCTTCCGACATAGCCACATTGGAGAAGATCACCGCCGACCAGCAGGCGATCGGGCGCAATGGCAGCGTCTACGAGCTGATCGCCAAGAACCAGCAATTCCACTTCACCATCTACCGTGCCTCAGGCTCCGACGTGCTGTTCCAGCTGATCGAGACGCTATGGCTACGCTTCGGCCCCTATATGCGGCTGCTGTCCAACCATGTCGCGCCTTTGATGCGCGCCGGCACGATGGAGCCGTCGGGGCGGCACACGGCGATTATCGCAGCGCTGAAGGATCGCGATTTTGCCCGCGCCCGCGAAGAGGTGGTTGCCGACATCCAGACGACGCAGGAGACGCTGCGTGCGATCTGCCCCGACGTGCCGGAATCCAGGCCGGTCGAGTTCGCCGGATTCGGCAAAGCCTCCTGAAGCTCGGCTGCGGGTCGAACGTCAAATCGGCGCCCGAATGTGCCGATCCGCGACCGCTCGTGGCCAGAAAAATCGTCCCGATCTTCGGTATTGAATCGCATTTCTTTGCGGGCAGCGATTGATCCATGTTCCCTTTTGTGATCACATGATCACAGGGAGTAAGAGCGTCGTGTCTGGTTATTTTCTCTACCATTCGATCGGCACGTTTCCCGGCAAGGCGGAGCGCGTGGCTGCTGCGCTGTCGGAATTCTCGGGCATCTGGTCGGCGGAAGACGATGGGCAGTGGCCGGCGGCCCTCGCCGCGCGGCAGCGCTTCATCGATGCCTGGGGCTCGCTGATCGACGCGCCACAAGGAACACTGACCACTGCCGAGAACGTCACTTCGGCGCTCTACAGCCTGATCGGCGCCTTGCCGTCCGAGCGGCTGGCGGGAAAGCGCCTGCTGGTTGCCGCCGACTGTTTTCCGAGCCTGTACTTCCTGCTTTCCGGTCTGGCCGAACGCTTCAACTTCGTGCTCGACAC